>JAYTVD010000095.1:0-1813 GCA_043744175.1 Phyllobacteriaceae bacterium | reverse complement strand
GCCGCCGCGCCATTCAGGATTTGCCTTCGTCCGCTTTTGTGATCGATCAGTTTGGCACGGTTTTGGTGGCCAATGATGCGGCCCGCGCCTTGCTGGGCTTGTCCGAACTGAGAAAATTACCTGAGACTTTGATTGATGCTGCTTTCATGAACGCCTACCGCGCATTGCTGGACGCGTGCGCAGATCCTGCCGCAGACAGCCGAAGTGCCATTGTGCGGATGGGAAAGGGCAAAACCAGCCAATTCCTGTTTGAAGCCCGGATCAAGCCCGATGGAGACGATGGCATCATTGTCTTTCGCAAGATCGGCATTGGTCTGACCGACAATGGTGCGCGATTTTTGGCCGATGCATTTGACCTGACAGACTCTGAAGTCGGGATCATCAAATTGCTGATGGAGGGGTTGCTCCCGAAAGAGATATCGGTCCGCCGCAATACGGCCGAAGGCACGGTTCGCACGCAATTAAAGTCAATTTACCTCAAGACAGGCACTGCAGGGCAGACAGAATTGATGCGGATCGTATCGGGGATATCGCTCTTTCAGGTTTCGAAAACATCCGGTGACATTCAAAAGCTGCTACGCCCGATAGCAGGCGCAGTCAGTGATGGCCGGCTTGTTTCTGTGGGCGGCGGGCATTTTGTGCAGGTAAACGAAAGTGGTGCCGGGAATGGAAAGCCATTTTTGTCTTTGCACGGTTTGTTCCTCGGCTATGCCTTTCCATCCGATGCTGAAGACTTGCTTGTTGCCAAAGGACTGAAGCGCATCGGCCTGATGCGACCTGGCTTTGGCCGGTCAACACCGGCAGTTCAAGGCGAGACGCTTGGCGAGATAGTCGACCGATTCACGAACGTTATGGACGCTTTGGGGATCGACAAGTGTCCAGTGGTCGCGCACGGTTTTGGCGGAGCACACGCCTTCGCCTTTGCCAATCGCCATCCGGAGCGGGTGAGTGCGCTGATCCTGATTGGCGCATTCCTGCCGGTCGCGAATATGGCAACAGTCATACGCCTGTCAGGCTTCCAACGTGCCCTGATGTTTGCCGCGCAGCACAGCCCGGCGATGTTTACCTTTTTTGCACGCACTGCAGCGAGGGTTTTGGAGCGCGATGGCATCATAGAGTTTCTGCGCCGTTATCTGGGCAGCAGCAAAGCCGATATTGAAATTCTCTCGCACCACGAAACGGAATCATCCATTCGCATGCGCCTTAATTTGGCGCAGGCGCAGCAAATCGAAACCTACCGGCAAGAATGCCTGATGCAGATTTCTGATTTGACGCCATACGCAAGACATCCGAATGTTCCGGTGATTGTCATTCATGGGACGCAAGACCCGGTATTTCCTGTCGAACTTGTCCGCAAGGCGGCAAAGGCTCTTAAAGTCGACGCATTTCATGAACTTTCTGATTGCGGACAAATGATCCTTTATGCCCGACCAGAGGTCGCAGTTGATGCCATAGCAAAATACGCGTGAGCAGGTTCCTTGCACCGGCTCCCCTTGCGCCGTATAGGCTGCCGCACCAGATGACGGATGTGTGAAACACGCCGGCCTGATTGGCACAAAATCCTCGAGGACATATCCCTGATGACTGAACGACCCGACCTTTCGCGCCTTGCCGACAATGCAGCTGAACTCGTGGCGGCAGCAAAAAGCGCTGGCGCTGACGCCGCCGATGCGGTTGTCGCCTCCGGACGTTCGGTGAGCGTTTCGGTTCGCATGGGCAAGGTTGAGGGAACCGAAGCCTCGGAAGGTGACGAATTTTCGCTGCGCGTTTTCTGCGGCAAGCGCGTGGCATCCATATCTGCCGTCAAGGGCAC
>JAYTVD010000094.1:0-5821 GCA_043744175.1 Phyllobacteriaceae bacterium | reverse complement strand
TGCTCGAATGCCATTTGCTGGCGATTTATTCTGGCGAGCGGCAGGATAGTTCGTGAGGGTTTATGAAAATTTGGACCTGTTTTGCGCTGATCCCGATGAGGATCGGCGGGCTTTCGCGCGTCCGGATTTTGGCGCAACCCTTCTCTGTCGGCTGGCCGTCCTTCGGACCCTCTCCCGCAAGGCGGGCGAGGTTAAAGCCGCGCTGTTTTGGTTCAAGCTCGCCCCGCTTGCGGGGAGCCGAAAGGACCGGAGAGGGGACTTCTTATCTAACCTTCACGCCATTGAGCAAAATGGACAGCACAGCTTGCGCCGCCTGTTCATAAAAGCCGGGCTTATCGACCTGCGGGCCCAAAATTGCGCGGACTTGGACGTCGAAATCGGCATAATGCTGCGTGGTGGCCCAAATCATGAAAAACAGATGGTGCGGGTCAATCGGCGCCAAGCGGCCTGCGCTCACCCAACTTTTGATAACGTGCGCCTTTTCATCGACCAGATTCTTCAATCCGGTTTTCAAAAACTCATGAATATGCGGCGCGCCGTGCAAAATTTCATTGGCAAAAAACCGCGAGGCGGCGGGCTTTTTGGCCGACATTTCCAATTTCAGCGTGATGTAGCGCCGCAACTCTTCGACAGGATCGCCATCTGCATTGATCGCTTGCATCGGTTCGAGCCATTCCACCAGCGTCATTTCCAAAACGGCGGCGTAAATATCGTCTTTGCGCTTGAAATAATACAGCAAATTGGGCTTCGACATATCCGCCTTGGCGGCAATCTGGTCAATTGTGGTGCCGCGAAAGCCATAGGTGGAAAAAATTTCCAGCGCCGCATCCAAGATAATGCCACGGTTGGCTTCCTGAATGCGCGTCGGCTTTTCGCCGGCTATCATTTTCCGTTTTACCACCACTCTAGTTTGACCCCTCTACTAAAAGTGTTCGCGGGCAATGTTCACGAAAGCACCAAACATTGCAAGGATAGAACGCAATGGCTCTTGACCCTTTAATGAATGCCTCATAGCTTGATATTTGACCGAATAGTCAACATTTTCGCACGGGGACTTTCATGGCACTTACTGGAAACATGAAGATCAACAGCGCTCGCCTGTGGGATAGTTTGATGGAGATGGCAAAGATTGGCCCCGGCATCGCGGGCGGCAATAATCGCCAAACTTTGACCGACGCCGATAGTGAAGGCCGCCATCTTTTCCAGCGCTGGTGCGAAGCTGCCGGAATGACCATGGGCGTGGACACAATGGGCAACATGTTTGCCACAAGAGCGGGCGAGGATAAATCCGCACTGCCGGTTTACATGGGCTCGCATTTGGACACCCAGCCAACGGGCGGAAAGTACGATGGCGTGCTTGGTGTGCTCGGCGCGCTGGAAGTGGTGCGCACGATGAATGATCTGGGCATTAAAACAAGGCATCCGATTGTAGTCACCAACTGGACCAACGAAGAAGGCGCACGCTTTGCGCCGGCCATGATGGCATCAGGCGTTTTTGCAGGCATTCACACGGAAGAATACGCTAAGGGCCGCACGGATTTAGACGGCAAAGTGTTTGGCGAAGAATTGCAGCGCATCGGCTGGGTGGGCACAGAAACAGTCGGCGCGCGCAAGATGCATGCGATGCTGGAATTGCATATTGAGCAGGGGCCAATCCTTGAGGCGGAAGGCAAAGACATCGGCGTCGTCACGCATGGGCAAGGCCTGTGGTGGCTGGAAATTACGCTGACAGGCAAGGACGCGCATACGGGTTCGACGCCGATGAACATGCGGGTTAACGCCGGTCTCGGCATGGCGCGAATTACGGAGCGCGTGCATCAAATCGCCATGAGCCATCAGCCAAACGCCGTTGGTGCGGTGGGGCAAGTGAAAGTGTTTCCAAACTCGCGCAATGTCATTCCAGGCAAGGTGATTTTCACAGTCGATATCCGCTCGCCCGAGCAAGCCAAACTCGACTTGATGCGCGGCGAAGTGGAGCGCGCGGCTTATGCTGTGGCCAAGGAATTGGGGCTGGGCTGCTCGATTGAGCCGGTCGGCCATTTCGATCCGGTCACGTTTGATCCCGCTTTGGTAAAGACAGTCCGCGCTGCCGCTGAGCGCTTAGGCTACGCCCATATGGACATCGTCTCCGGCGCGGGTCACGACGCCTGCTGGACCAACCGAGTCGCGCCGACGGTGATGATTATGTGTCCTTGTGTAGGCGGGCTAAGCCATAATGAGGCGGAGGAGATTTCACCGGAATGGGCTGCAGCTGGGACGGACGTGTTGTTCCATGCAGCGGTGGAAACTGCGGGGGTGGTGGGGTGATGTTTGGTCTATTCGGGGTCACAAAAGATGCCAACTCCGCCCACGGCTATTTAGTGAATTTTGTCGAATTTTTTCTGCAAACCGTGCCCATTTTTGGATTTGAGCGTGGAGTAGAAGCTGTCGCCACAAGCCAATGGGCGGCTGGACCGGAAACGAGGAACGAAAGAGGTTTCACCATCGTGAGCTTTCGACTCTCGGTTCCTTTCGAAACATTTTATGCCTCGATTACGAATGAAATAGGAATTATCGGAAAGCCATCGGAAACAGATGCAGTGCTGCGTGTTTGGGCATCGGACAAATTTATCGGATTCAGTTTGAATACATACACTGAAAACAACCTCATCCGAGTTGCTGCTGTAAATCCTATTCAGGGACGGGCGACGGCGCGCGCCGTAATGCTGATGTCGCGCTTTAAGGCAAGGGGTGCAACTGATATCTCCAATTTTCTAAAGGGGGTATATTAATGTCCACCGCCATCAAAAACGGTAAGGCTGATACAACAAATCAGGCTGAGAACGCCAAAGATGGCGGTATGCGGTTTGATGATTTATCGAGGCAGGTTGAGCTTAAACTTAGTGAAGCTGAGATCATGGTTCTCACAGCGCGGCTGGACGAATTAATAAGCGCTGCGGCAAGTGCTGGCCAGTTAGACGCGGCCGAAGAGCAAGCTTTATGGAACTTATCCTGCGTTATTGAAAAATCGAATGACTACATCTTTGCTGCGAATTTTGATGAAATTCTAGAGGCCGCGAAGCTAGAGATTACACGGAGCTAACCCATGTCCACAGTCATCAAAAACGGAATCATCGTCACCGCTGACCGCACTTACAAGGCGGACGTTCTCATCAAGAGCGGCAAGATCGCCGAAATTGGGACCAATCTCAGCGGCGACAAAACGCTGGACGCCACTGGTTGCTATGTCATGCCGGGCGGGATTGATCCTCACACGCATTTGGAAATGCCGTTTATGGGCACTTATTCGGCAGACGATTTTGAGAGCGGAACCCGCGCGGCGCTTTCGGGCGGGACGACGATGGTGGTGGATTTTTGTCTGCCAGCGCCCGGCCAGTCTCTCCTTGAAGCGCTGACCATGTGGGACAATAAAACCTCGAAAGCCTGCTGTGATTTCTCTTTCCATATGGCCATCACATGGTGGGGCGAGCAGGTGTTTAATGAGATGGCTCAAGTGGTGGATAAGGGCATCACCTCTTTCAAACATTTCATGGCCTATAAGGGCGCGCTGATGGTGAATGATGATGAAATGTATTCGTCGTTCAAGCGCTGCGCCGAGCTGGGCGCGCTGCCGCTGGTTCATGCGGAGAACGGCGATGTGGTTGCGCAATTGCAGCAGAAATTGCTTGCAGAAGGCAATAATGGCCCCGAGGCGCACGCTTTTTCCCGCCCGCCGGAAGTGGAGGGCGAAGCCACAAACCGCGCGATCATGATTGCCGATATGGCGGGCGTGCCGCTTTATGTGGTGCATACAAGTTGCGAGCCCGCGCACGAAGCCATCCGCCGCGCACGGCAAAAAGGTATGCGCGTTTATGGCGAGCCGCTGGTGCAGCATTTAACGCTGGATGATTCAGAATATGCTAACAAGGATTGGGACCATGCCGCGCGGCGCGTCATGTCGCCGCCATTCCGCAATAAGTTACATCAGGATTCGCTATGGGCAGGCCTGCAATCTGGCTCGCTGCAAGTGGTGGCAACAGATCATTGCGCCTTCACGACGACGCAAAAACGCTTCGGCGTTGGTGATTTTACCAAGATTCCCAATGGCACCGGCGGGCTGGAAGACCGTATGCCGGTGCTGTGGACGAAGGGCGTCAATACGGGTCGTTTGACCATGAACGAGTTTGTGGCTGTAACGTCCACCAACATCGCCAAAATCCTCAACATGTACCCTAAGAAGGGCGCAATTGTTGAAGGCGCTGATGCCGATATTGTGGTGTGGGATCCGAAAAAGACCAAAACCATTCATGCCAAGAGCCAACAGTCCGTCATTGATTACAATGTGTTTGAAGGCATGGAACTGACGGGATTGCCCAAATATGTGCTGACGCGCGGGCATGTTTCGATCAATGATGGCAAGATGGAAGTGGAAGTCGGTCGCGGTGAGTTTGTCGGGCGCGAGGCTAACGCGCCGGTGAATGTTGCGCTGTCAAAATGGAAAGAAGTTGTCGCGCCACGGAAAGTGGAGCGCACAGGCATTCCGGCTAGCGGGGTGTGAGGGTGGATAGCTTGGAAATTTCGGTGCGAGGCGCCCCCCTCTGTCCTGTCGGACATCTCCCCCGCAAGAGGGGAGATCGGCGTGCCACCGTTCGCTGCCAATCGCATAAGCTGAGCGATTATCGATCTCCCCCCTTGCGGGGGAGATGCCGACAGGCAGAGGGGGGCGCCTCGAGGTGAACTCTCAAGTAAAACCCGTCATCTCCGCCCGCGACCTCTCGCTTACCTTCACCACGAATGACGGGCCCGTCCACGCGCTGTCAAACATCAACCTCGATATCAACGAGGGCGAGTTTGTCTCGCTTATCGGCCCGTCCGGCTGCGGCAAGACGACGTTGCTGCGCGTGATTGCTGATCTTGAAAAACCTACCGGCGGCACAATTTCAGTCAACGGCATGACGCCTAATCAGGCGCGGGAAAAACGTGCTTATGGCTATGTTTTCCAGCAAGCCGCGCTGTTTCCCTGGCGCACGATTGAGGCCAATGTTGGCTTGCCGCTTGAAGTGATGGGGCTGGATAAAGCGGAAGTGGCGCGGCGTGTTAGTGAAAATATTGCGCTGGTGAATCTGGCTGGCTTTGAGAAAAAGTTCCCATGGCAACTTTCCGGCGGCATGCAGCAACGTGCATCAATCGCCCGTGCGCTGTCTGTCGAGCCTGCCATGCTTTTGATGGACGAGCCCTTCGGCGCACTGGATGAGATCGTGCGCGATCATCTTAATGTGCAGCTTTTGAAGCTGTGGGCCAAGACTAAAAAGACCGCTGTCTTCGTCACGCATTCCATTCCGGAAGCGGTGTTTCTCTCGACCAAAATCGTGGTTATGAGCCCACGACCTGGTAAAATTCATGAGATCATTGACTGTAATTTAGGAGCCGACCGCCCGCTGGAAATTCGCGAAACGCCGGAGTTCTTGAAAATTGCGCAGCAGGTGCGGGATGGGTTGCGGGCAGGGCATAGTTATGATGAATGAAATCTCATGAGCGCAGCCGGCAACCCCTCTTTCGTTAAAGATCGCCTCATCCCTGTCGGCACGATTGTCGTTGCCATAATTGTAGTGTGGTATTTCGCTACCTATGCCATGAACGCTCCGTTTCAGCGGGACCAAAATGAGCGGTCAAACGTTGCCGTTACCACGAGCGAATTTATTGCCCAAACTATGAGCCAGCCGAAGCCTACGCTGCCAGCGCCGCATCAGGTGTTTGAAAATCTGTATAAAAACACCTTCACCGTGCCGATCACATCCAAGCGCAGTCTGGTTTACAATGCGTGGGTTACGCTATCATCCAC
>JAYTVD010000093.1:0-5918 GCA_043744175.1 Phyllobacteriaceae bacterium | reverse complement strand
ATGAGCAAATCTTACGAGCTCGCTGCCGAGACACGTACACAGGTCGGTAAGGGGTCCGCCCGTGCAACACGTCGCAACGGCAGAGTGCCAGCGGTCATTTATGGTGACAAGCAGGCTCCTATCTCTATTTCCCTTGATTACAAGGAAATCTACTACAAGATTCATGGCGGCGGCTTTATGCATACCGTTGCGACCATTGTTGTTGACGGTCAGAAAATTCGCGTTCTGCCAAAGGATTTCCAGCTTGATCCAGTCAAGGATTTCCCGACCCATGTGGACTTCTTGCGCGTAGCCGCCGGTTCCAAAGTGGTTGTTGATATTCCTGTGCATTTCCTCAATCAGGATATTTCCGTTGGTCTTAAGCGCGGCGGCATTCTCAACATCGTTCGTCACGAAGTTGAATTGTCCTGCCCTGTTGATGCCATTCCGGATTATGTTGAAGTCGATTTGGCTAAAGTTGACGTTGGTCAATCTGTCCATATCTCAGCAGTCGCATTGCCAGCTGGCGTGACACCGACCATCGAACGCGATTTCACAATCGCCACCGTTGTGTCGCCAGGTGGCGCCCTCGAAACAGCTAAACCTGCTTAATATCTGAAAAGGGGCCAAGACCGTGCTGCTTATCACCGGCCTTGGCAATCCCGGCGCAAAATATGCGTATAACAGACATAATATCGGTTTTATGGCGGCGGACGCGATTGTCCGCCGCCATAATTTTGGGCCTTGGGTGAAAAAGTTCTCCGGCGAAGTTTCCGAAGGCACGCTTGACGGCCAAAAAGTGCTGGTGCTGAAACCCCTCACCTTCATGAATGACAGCGGCCGCGCCGTTGCCGCCGCGATGCAGTTTTACAAACTTGATCTCAAAGACGTGGTTGTGATTTACGATGAGCTTGATCTCGTCCCCGGCAAAGTGCGCGTCAAAACCGGCGGCGGCTCCGGCGGGCATAATGGCATCAAATCCATCGACCAGCATTGCGGCAAGGATTACCGCCGCGTGCGCCTCGGCATCGGCCATCCGGGCAGTCCGGAGCGGGTGCTAAGCCACGTGCTCGGCGATTTCCACAAGACTGACAAGGACTGGGTGGACCCGCTGATGGACGCGTTAAGCGACGCAGCGCCGTTCCTCTTATCGCCAGACGAAAACGCCTTCGCCAACCGCGTGGCGGTGCTGCTCGGCAAGAATGACGAGCCATCGAATAAGGCCACAAAGCCCAAAGCCCAAAGCGAAATCCGCGCCGCAAGGCCAAAGGAAGTACCGAAGTTGCCGGAAACGGGGCCAATGGCGGCTATGTTGAAGCGGTTGTTTAATAAGGATTGAGTTCCCAGATGGAATCTCAGCATAAGAGCGCAAAAACTATACAATCCATAAAGCTCTTACTGAGAACGATCAAATAATCTATAATCATCGAAAATGGCTCAAAAAATTTGATCGTAAATGAGGATGGCTATGAAGCAGCGGGTGACCATTTCAATAAGCGACGAACTTCATGCGAAGCTAAAAATTGCAGCCAAAAATGCTGGCATAAGCATGGCTCAATATATCCGTGAGGCCGCCCGAGAACTGAATGGCACTACAAAAGAGGAAGTTATCGAGCCAACAGAAACTTCTTGCCTCCGCGCTTGAACTTGGTTGTAGCCATTTCCTCTCAGAGGATTTACAGGACGGCCAGCAAATTGGTGATCTCACCATCATCAATCCGTTTTTACATGCGCCAGAAGATATTTTCCGGCCTGAGCAGGACTAAATTACATGGGTTTCAAATGCGGTATCGTCGGCCTGCCAAATGTTGGCAAGTCCACCCTTTTCAATGCGCTGACCAAGACAGCCGCTGCGCAGGCTGCCAATTATCCTTTCTGCACCATTGAGCCCAATACCGGCGAAGTCGCCGTGCCGGACCCGCGCATGGATATCATCGCCAAGATCGGCAAATCCATCAACATCGTGCCGACGCGCATTTCCTTTGTCGATATCGCCGGCCTCGTGCGCGGTGCATCCAAGGGCGAAGGTTTGGGCAACCAGTTCCTGGCCAACATTCGCGAAGTGGATGCCATCGTCCACGTCCTTCGCTGCTTTGAAGATGATGATATTACCCATGTTGAGGGCAAGATCGACCCTGTCTCGGATGCCGATACAGTGGAAACTGAATTGATGCTCGCCGACTTGGATAGCATTGATCGCCGCGTCGTACAGTTCCGCAAACGTGCGCAGTTAAAAGACAAGGAAGCCATGACGCTTCTTCCCGTCATGGAACAGGTGCTGGCACTGCTCACCGACGGTAAGCCTGCGCGCCTGTTGTTGAAGACCCTGCCCGCTGACGAATTGCCAATTCTTGCCGGGCTTAATCTCCTCACCTCGCATCCTGTGCTTTATGTCTGCAACGTCATGGAAAAAGACGCAGCCACAGGCAATGCCCATACCAAGGCCGTCGAAGCCATGGCCGCCGCCCAAGGCGCAGGCTGCGTGACAATCTCTGCCAACATCGAAGCCGAAGTGGCACAGCTGCCAGATGAGGATGCCAAGGAGTTTCTGTCAGACCTCGGCCTTGAAGAGCCAGGCCTCGATAAGCTCATCCATGAGGGCTACAAGCTGCTGGGCCTTATTACCTACTTTACAGTGGGACCGAAAGAGACCCGCGCATGGACCGTGCATAAGGGCGCAAAAGCCCCGCAGGCGGCTGGCGTTATCCATACAGATTTCGAAAAAGGCTTCATCCGCGCGCAAACCATTGCCTATAATGATTTCGTGACGCTGGGCGGCGAAGCGGCTGCCAAGGAAGCTGGAAAAGCCCGCGATGAAGGCAAAGAATATGTCGTGCAAGACGGCGACATTATGCTGTTCAAGTTCAACGTTTAGGATACTAAAATGCATTGCAGTAAACACATTGCTGCAATGCACAATATTTAATCAAATCTAATCGATTTATGTTGCAGTGCACCATAACCTATGGTAAGGGCGCGTTCAGAGAATACACCCATGCCACAAGGACAATTTCCATGGCCGCCGCAAAGACTGTGACTGCAACCGTATCTGAAGAAAAAATCCGCGAAATCGCCCATCAATTGTGGGTAGATGCTGGCCAGCCGGAAGGTCAGGCCGAAGAACATTGGTTCCATGCGTTGGAAATGGCATCAGCGAAAGCCAAGAAATCTGCCGCAAAACCTGCAGCCAAGGTCGTATCGAAGCCAGTAGTTGCAGCAAAGCCTGCTAAAGTTGCAGCTAAGAAGTCGAAATAAACGTCCGATCTACTCATAACATTAAAGCGCGGCTCAGTTCCGCGCTTTTTTGTTGCCTATAGTCAGCTTGATAGCCACATTTAGAGACTGATAATCATCGAGTCTTCTCATGTCCTTCACCCGCCATCTGCGCATATTCACGCCACATCCAAATATCATTATCTTTTACGATGGCCGCATTGAGGGCCATAGATTTAGCCAAGAGCCCAATTGGGTCGATAGCGGCGCACTAGCGCTAGGCATTGCCTCGTATGCCATCGTTAGCGGGAACGAAGCGCTGGTCTATGACACGCATGTTTCCAATGCCCATGCGGCCGCCATTCGGGAGCATCTAGAAGGCCGCGGCATAACCAAGTTCACTGTTGTCTATAGTCACTGGCACCTCGACCACGTGGCGGGGACGGAGGTGTTCAAGGATTGCGCGATTATTTCCAACGCAAAAACGTTAGAACACCTGACCGCCAAGAAATCCGCCATTGAAGATGGCACGTTGGAAGGCCTGCCGGTCATCGCACCGCTTATACTTCCGACCGAGACGTTCAGCGATTGCCACACGCTCATCATCGGCGAGATTGAGGTGCAGCTCATCGAATGCAACATTCATAGCGATGATGCGACCGTGCTATGGCTGCCAGCGCAACGAATATTGCTGGCAGGCGATACGCTGGAGGACACGGTGACTTACGTTGGCGAGCCGGAGCATTTGGCTACGCATCTTATTGATCTTAAGCGACTGGCCGCTCTAAGGGCTGCATATATTCTCCCCAACCATGGCGACCCGGATATCATTGCCAGTGGCGGCTATCCCGCATCGCTCATTTCCGCCACCAGCAATTACGTCGAGCGCTTGGTAGCCGCAGCATCGGACCCGGCATTGGAAGCGCTGCCGCTAAGAGAATTCATTGCAAAGGAATTGCAGGAAGGCGCACTGCACTATTTTGCACCCTACGAAGACGTTCATCGCAGCAACGTTGGCATCGTGAAAAACCACAAGGCCAACGCTGCCTGATTGCCGCGCAAAAAATCCAGCGGATCGCTCCGCCGGATAGCTTATCAGACCTTCTTAACCGGACAAGTGGACAGGCCGAGCACCGAATAGAGCGGGCATGTGCCAATAAGACCCGTCAGCAATGGAACAATGCCAATCAGCGTCCAGTTACGCCACGAGGCCTCCGGATACATGAAAAACATTCCGAGCAACACAGCGCCGACAATAATGCGCACGGCGCGATCTACAGAACCTTCATTCGTATTAAACATGATAATCTCCTTTTCTGGACGAGCACCCCGTGCCCACCTCATGAAAAGAACCTAGCACCAACGTCAAATCGCATCTGTGACTCAGTCACGCTCACTCAGCGATTTCTGCAGCGACTTGATGCAGCCCGGCTTTGTCACGGATCACTATTTGCCCGCGCTCCAAGGTAACCAGCCCGCGCTTGGCAAACACTTCTAACCGGCGGGACACGACCTCCCGAACCGAGCCAATAGCAGTGGCTAAGTCTTGATGAGTTTGATCCAAAACGCCCGCTGCATCTGCACTCGCCAGAAGATGCCGCGCCAAACGTTGCTCGACCTTAACAAAAGCCACCTGTTCCAAGACCTTGGTGATATCGCTGATGCGCGTTCCAAAACTTTTGAACACCACATAGCGGAACCATTGTGAACTGTTCATCAGATCGAGAAAAAGCACTCGCGGCACTAATACCGCGCCAACGTCACTCTCCGCTATTGCCTCGCCAGAATAGGCCTCGCCGCCAAGGAGCCCAAGCGTCGTCTGCACACAGCTTTCACCATGCGTCACATCATAGAGCAAAATTTCCCGTCCGGATGCGCCCGTGAGATACACAGAAATGCGGCCCGAAAGCACGATAATAAAACCCCGCGCCTCATCGCCGGGGCGGAACAGAACGCCGCCAGCGGGAATGACTTGCGGTTTCAAATCACACAGCGCCGCACGCGTCACATCGTCAATGTCCGCCGGTAGTCCAGCCTCACCAAGCCAAGAGGGGCCAACCTGCCCCATCAATGGCCCGCATATTCAATAAGTGAGCGCACGGGAACGCCCAGCGCTTCCAGCTTCTGGCGCCCGCCAAGGTCCGGTAAGTCAATAACAAAGCAGGCTGCAACAATTTCAGCTCCGATTTGGCGCAGCAGCTTCACTGCCCCCTCCGCCGTACCGCCGGTGGCAATAAGATCATCGACCAGAATAACTTTCTCACCCGGCTTCACAGCATCAACATGGATTTCCATTTCATCGACGCCATATTCCAAACTATAGGCAATACGCACGGTTTCATGCGGCAGCTTACCCTTTTTGCGAATAGGCACAAAGCCCGCCGAAAGCTGGTGCGCCATCGCGCCGCCTAAGATAAACCCGCGCGCCTCTATACCGGCAATCTGGTCCACTTTGGTGCCGGCATAGGGCTGCACTAACTCATCAATCGCGCGACGAAACGCACGGGCATTGCCGAGCAACGTGGTGATATCGCGAAACAGGATGCCCGGCTTTGGATAATCTGGAATGGTGCGAATGGCATTGAGCAGCGTTTGTTCGAGTGTGGATTGCATCGTGGATTCCTTTGGCGAGACATTATCTTTGCAGGAATTTTGTCAAACAAAAAGGGCGGCATCGCTGCCGCCCTTAAATTAGTCACAACTGATTTGCTATCAGTGCGGCATGT
>JAYTVD010000092.1:0-22842 GCA_043744175.1 Phyllobacteriaceae bacterium | reverse complement strand
ACGAGCAATGGCGATATCGCTCTCGACGTTGTCGGGCGCGAAACCTGCCAGTGTTTTGGCGCGTTTCAGGCAATCGGCAGGTTTATCCGTGCCGCGCGAGGCGGTGTAGATTTCAGCTAAATCCGGATGCGGATTGATCTTGTAAGTGTATTCCAGCGTCCGAAGCGCCTTGCGCACATCGCCAGATTTGATGAGCGCGTCTGCGCACACGCTTGCGGCTGGAACCAAGTCCGGAGCCAAACGATTGGCCTCAAGCGCGGCAATCCGCGCGGCGTTAGTATCCGTACCGACCAAAGCCATTGCCTTGCCCGTATAAAGCACGGCGCGGCGGCGGCGGTCTTCGTCTTTGCTGATAATCTTGGAAGATTTCTGCGCGTCCAAAATCTTTATCGCGCCATCAAAATCGCCCGAAGCGATAGAGTTTTCCATCGCAACTTTGCCAGCCCATGCCAGCTGTGGCGCGACTTCGGCGGCTTTACCAGCAAAATGCCGTGCGGCGGAAATGTCGCCAAGGCGCTCAGCTTCAAGATAGAGCCCGCGGAGGCCAATCAGCTTGGTTTCAGGATCATCCACCATGGCCTCGAACATCTTGCGGGCTTCATCAGTGCGGCCCTCAAGCAGTGTGGCTTGCGCATCCAAGAGCTTGATCAGCGGCTCCTGGTCGGAGTTGAGCAATTTGCCCGCTTGCTTGGCCATCGCACGTGCAGCACCGCTATCGCCAGCACCAGCGGCGATGATGCCGGTGGACAATGACTGATAACCACGGTCACGCTTGCGGGCGCGGAAATGGCGGCGGATAAGTGTGGGCGAATTAATAACCGTGCGAAACAGCCACCATGCCAGCATGACTGTCGCAATCAGCGCCACAATGGCGGTGACAGCAACCAGCAGCGTGATTTGGTAGCGCATACCCTGCCATGTAACCACCATATCGCCCGGACGATCTGCCAACCAGGCGAAGCCGGCGGCAAGCAAAAATACCAAAACAATGTAGGAAAGAATGCGGATCATGACTTGGCTCCTGCGGCTGTTATGGCAGCGGCGAGCGCTTTGGTCACAAGACTATCCGTATCACGCCGTGCGGCAACCGAACTCAAGAAATCCGCTCCTGCGGTCTTGGCGACTTCCGGCAGCTTTGCGCTCTCAGCAAGCACACCATCAAGATCACCACGCCCCAAATCAATCTCCATCCGCGCCACCAGCGCTTCCGGCGTGTCACCAGCGATATCGCCGACAGGACGGGCCTTGACGAGATTTTTCGCGCTTTCGGTGAGCTGGGCAAAGAAGCCCAAATTCGGATCGGACACGCGGGTGGCGCTGAGCATGGCGTTGGCGGCATCGCTGAAACCGCTGACGAGGTCCGCCTTGGACGGCACACCCTTGGCGGCCAGCGTCCGCAGCGCATCAATATCAGCAGAGGCCGGCGCCACAGTGGCGTAAGTTTCAAGCTCATTCATAAATGAACCACCGCGATCAATCGCGGCTTTGAGACCTGAAGCAGCAATGGCCAGCGCAACCGCGCCTGCACCGCTTGAGGATTGCGGGGCCGCTTCTAGCGCGGCGACTTTATCCGACAGCGCCTTAAATGCCGCGCCATCGCCCACTGCGCCGCCTGCTGGCAGGGCAGCAATTTGCGATTCTAATGCGCTGATCTTTTGCTCCAGCGCAGCAGGAAGGTCTCCGGCAGGTGCGGCCTTGATCTGCGCAATAGCGTCATTAGCGCTGGCAATTTGCGCGGCGATATCTGATTGCGCTTTCGTGAGCGCATCAATAGCGGCAGGGTCCACGGCAGGCACGGCAGCAAGTTTGGTGACTTGTTCTTGTAGGGTTGTCAGCGCAGCGCTATTGCCAAAGCTCGGTAGTTTTCCGGCATATTGCAGACCAGCACCGCCGACAAGCGCGATTACGCCGCCGAGAATGCCGGACCCGATTTTGGCGAAGGTTCCTGCACCGGATGATGATTTGGCAACAACGGGAGTTGGTTCTGTAGCCAAAACGGGTGGTTCAGTCGGAGTGGCAGAGGCGTCATCACCGGTGCCAAAAATTGCGACATTCTCAATGTTATCCTGCGCGGCGTTCTCAGATGCTGAGACACTTGGCTCGCTCGCGTTGGCTTCCACATCAATCGTCAGGTTGCGGGGCTTTTTAGAATGCTTGTCTACGTCCGGACCGGTCATGGATGCCTCATTGGATAAGTCGTCTGAAATCTATCTAGTCACATTTGTCGCGATATTAAAGCTTAATGCCTCAATTACCAATTTGCGTGGCGAGAATAAGGAGGCTTTCCTCATCCGGCTTGAGGGTAACGTGGATGTTGTCTGGTTTTACACCAGCTAAACCATCAGCGATACGCTGCGAAAGGCATAGATAGTGCGTGCTTTTGAAGCTGGACTTCAGGTCTGCCTGTGCCGCCAGTTTGGCCATCTGGCTCGCGCTTTGCACCGAAGTCAGCATCACCAAATCCAGCGGCGGCAATTCGACGGCGACATGGTCAATCGGTTGCGTATCGTAAGTTTCTATGGCCGCTAGCGCACAATCACGCAAAGCGTCCTCCAAGTCCGGACGGCGCACTTTACCGCACAGATAGAGAAGGCGCGAGCCTGCGGGCACAGCGGTGCGGACCGTTTCGATAAGTTGTGCCACATCGCCGCCGCTTGTGATGACGGTTTCAAATCCCGCGAGCCGCGCTGCCGCCGCGCTGGACTGGCCTACGGCATAAAGCGGTAGTCCTTGGAGGCGAGCGGGGATATTGTGCAGCGCTTGCGGGCTGGTGATAATCACCGCGTCGAATGCCGTTCTGGGAACGTCAAAAGACAGGCTGACAATCTTCGTCAGCGGTAGTTTATGAACTTCAAAACCAAGCGCGCTTAGCTTTTGCGCCGTCTTGAAAGCGCCGGGTTCTGGCCGCGTGACGAGAACCGTGACCATGGGTCAAGCCCATGAAGCAAAGAAATCTTTGCCGGCTTTTTCAAGGATGCTGCGCGCGGCACGTTCACCTATTGCGATGGCGTCACCCAACAAACCGCTATCTTCAATGGCATGAACCACTGTGCCATCGGGGCTTAACATTAGGCCTTTGAAATGGAGCCTATCGCCTGCAATTGATGCGTGGCCAGCCAGAGGGGTGCGGCAATCGCCATCGAGCAATTTCAAGAATGCCCGCTCACAGGTCAGCGATTGCATGGTTGGCTCGTGTGAAATTGCCGTTATGAGCGCCTGTAGGTCGCTGTCATTCTCGCGGATTTCAATGCAAATCGCACCTTGGCCGGGAGCCGGCAAAAACTCGGTTTCGTTCAAGATTTCGGTGACAACACTATCGAGCCCGAGGCGCTTTAGCCCGGCCAGCGCCAACAGCGTTCCGTCCACTTGGCCCTCGGCCAGCTTTTTCAAACGGGTTTGCACATTGCCGCGAAACATCACAACGTTGAGATCAGGCCGCAAGTGTTTGATCTGCGCTTGGCGGCGCAATGATGATGAGCCGATGGTCGCGCCCTGCGGCAGATCGACGAGGCGTTTCACTTCACGACCGATAAACGCATCGCGCGGGTCTTCGCGTGGCAGGAAGGCGGAGAGAATTAAGCCGTCCGGCAACGTGGTCGCCATGTCCTTGGAAGAGTGTACAGCCAGATCAATCACACCGGACAAAAGCAAGTCTTCAATCTCTTTGGAGAATAATCCTTTGCCGCCGACTTCGGACAAAGGCCGGTCTTGAATGCGATCACCGCTGGTGGAAACGACGATGATTTCAAACTGTTCTTCGCGCATGTGATGCGCTGCGCAGAGGCGGGAACGCGTTTCATGCGCCTGCGCCAAGGCCAACGCACTGCCGCGTGTGCCAATTTTATAAGATTTTTTGCGGCTTGCCGTTTGCATTCCAAAAACAGTCCGTGATAGCGCTTTCCCGCTGTCCTCTATTCCTACAAGGCAGCACTGGCAACAGTGCGTAACTGCGACCAAACATAACATGAGATGAATTACCAATGCGCGTACTGGCCATTGAGACAAGTTGTGACGAGACCGCCGCCGCTGTGGTGGAGCGGCTTGGGCCTTTTGACGGCCATATTCTCTCCAATTGCGTCTATAGCCAGTTTGACGACCATGCCGAATTTGGCGGCGTGGTGCCGGAAATTGCAGCTCGGGCGCACGCGGAAATCATCGAAACTATGGTGCGACAGGCACTAAGCGAGGCAGACTGCACGCTGGAAGAAATTGATGCCATCGCCGCCACATCAGGCCCCGGCCTTGTCGGGGGGCTGATTGTCGGCGTGATGACGGCCAAAGCCATGGCTGCCGCCAGCGGCAAGCCATTTTTGGGCATCAACCATCTTGAGGGCCATGCGCTGACCGCCGGATTGACCGATGGAACTTCATTTCCTTATCTCATGTTGCTGGTTTCAGGCGGGCATACGCAAGTTTTGTTGGTGAAAGGTGTTGGTTCATACGAGCGCTGGGCGACCACAATCGACGATGCCTTGGGCGAGGCGTTTGATAAGACGGCCAAGCTGCTCGGCCTGCCGTGGCCGGGCGGGCCGGAAGTGGAGCGCCGCGCTAAATTGGGAGATGCTACACGGTTTGCTTTTCCCCGTCCGATGCGCGGAGAGGCGCGTCCGGACTTTTCATTTTCAGGCCTCAAGACCGCCGTGCGCCAAGCAGCCGAAAATATCAGCCCGCTAACCGAGCAAGATGTGGCCGATATTTGCGCCTCGTTTCAGGAAGCCGTTGCACAGACATTGGATGAGCGGCTGGCGAAGAGTCTCAATAGGTTCAGAGAACAATTTCCGGATATTGCGGAACCGGCGTTGGTCGTAGCTGGCGGCGTGGCGGCAAATCAGCGGCTGCGCAGCGTGTTGCTGGAGCTCACCGCCAAGCATGGCTTCAGATTTATTGCCCCGCCGATGAACCTTTGCACAGACAATGCGGCGATGATCGCGTGGGCGGCTTGCGAGAGGCTAGCGCTTGGGCAATCCGATAGGTTTGACCTCGCCCCGCGCCCACGCTGGCCGTTGGATGAAAGTGCCAGCGGTTTTGGCTCCGGCAAAAAGGGGCCAAAGGCATGACGAAGCATATCGCAGTTTTGGGCGCAGGCGCATGGGGCACGGCTTTGGCACTCGGGCTGGCGCGCGATGACAAGCGCACAATCCTGTTCGGGCGTGACAAAAGCAGTGTGGACGAAATAAACGTTAGCCAAACCAACGCCCGCTATTTGCCGGATTTGAAATTCGACGCCAAGCTGCGCGCCACCAGTGATGCCAGCGAAGCGCTGCGCGGCGCGGCGCTGATATTAGCTGTCATCCCGGCGCAGAAATTGCGCGATGGGCTTTCATCAATCGCGTCTCTCATGCCGAAAGGCGTACCCATAGTGCTGTGCGCCAAGGGCATCGAGCAATCATCCGGCCTTTTGATGTCAAAAGTCGCGGCGCATGTTTTGCCGGATAATCCAATCGGTGCGCTCTCTGGCCCGAGCTTTGCCATTGATGTAGCGCGCGGCCTGCCAACAGCGGTGACAGTTGCCGCCCATGATGCCAGTGATGCCGCAAAGTGGGCCGAACAACTCTCGACGGCTGCGCTGCGCTGCTATTCCAGCGATGATCTCACCGGCGTCGAAATCGGTGGGGCATTGAAAAACGTACTCGCGATTGCGGCTGGCGCTGTGCGTGGCAAGGGCCTCGGTGCCAGCGCGGAAGCGGCGCTGATAACACGCGGCTTTGTTGAACTGCGCCGTATCGGGGAGGCATTGGGCGCACGGCCGGAAACGCTGATGGGGCTATCAGGGCTGGGCGATCTTATTCTCACCTGTTCCTCCGCCCAATCGCGCAATCTCTCCTACGGCATGGCGCTAGGGCGCAGCGAGAGCCTTGAGCACCGCCCGCTGGCCGAAGGCGTGGCGACAGCGCATATCGCGGCGACTGAGGCCAAGCGTCTTGGCATTGGGGCGCCGATTATCACCGCGACATCGCATGTTTTAAGCCGCACACTTTCCATTGGCGAGGCCGTCGCCGCGCTGCTATCACGACCATTGAAAAGCGAAACTTAAGGACCGATCATGCTATTTGCCCTCATCTGCACCGATAAGCCCGACCATCTGCAAGTGCGGCTGGATACGCGCCCTGATCATATGGCGTTTCTCACCGGTCTCGGCGATACGCTGAAAGCTGCGGGTCCCTTTTTGGGCGATGATGGCAAGCCGGTTGGCAGTCTCGTAATTATTTCCGCTGACGATAAGGCTGGCGCAGCGGCAATTGCCGCGCAGGATCCCTATGCCAAGGCGGGGCTGTTTTCATCCGTCGAGATCAAGCCGTGGAACTGGGTGTTCAAGAACCCCGAGGCGGCATAAATGGCTTATTGGTTGATGAAATCTGAGCCGGATGTTTACTCGTTCGAGGATTTGAAGCGCGATGGCGGTAGCGAGTGGCACGGCATCCGCAACTATCTGGCGCGCAACAATATGCGGCAGATGAAGATTGGCGAAAAGATTTTCTACTATCACTCTAACATCGGGCTGGAGATTGTCGGTATTGCCGAAGTCACCGCGCTGTCGCATCCGGATTCCACCGCTAAGGATGATCCGCGCTGGGATTGCGTGGATATTAAAGCGGTTTGCGACATGCCAAAAGCCGTCACGCGCAATGACTGCAAGGTCAATCCGGTGTTGGAAAAAATGCCGCTTGTAGTGAGCACACGGCTTTCGGTGCAGCCGGTATCGCAAGATGAATGGAACGAAATCTGCCGTATGGGTGGATTGGTTCCGGCTCCGGAATGATACCGGATTTCCAGCGCTTCATCCTCAATAACACGAGCATCTTGCCCTGTCCGCATGTGCCGGAAATTTCCCTTCATGTTGCTGATGAAGCCCATGATTTGTGGCACAAGACTGAGGAAGAGCTGCAAGCGGATGGTTTGCAGCCACCCTTTTGGGCATTCGCGTGGGCAGGTGGCCAGGGGCTTGCTCGCCATGTTTTGGATGATCCTGAATGCGTGAAAGACAAGCGCGTGCTGGATTTTGCCACCGGCTCCGGTCTTGTCGGCATTGCTGCGAAAATGGCTGGCGCAACTTCGGTTCTGACCAGCGATATTGACCCGTTTTGCGGTGCGGCGGTTGCCCTCAATGCGGCAATCAACAATGTGACATTGGATTTCACCAGCGCGGACTGCTTGGGCACCGATCAAGGCTGGGACGTGGTTCTCGCAGGCGATGTGTTCTACGACCGAGCCATGAGCGCGAGCCTCACCCCTTGGTTTGAAGCACTAACCAAGCGCGGCGCGATGGTTTTGGTGGGTGACCCTGGTCGGTCCTATTTGCCGATGGACCAGCTCATTGAGCTATCCGCGCATCAGGTTACAGTCACCCGTGCTCTTGAAGACCAAGATGTGCGCAGGACTGTAGTGTGGCAATGGAAAATTAGCGGGTGACTCGCATCACTGTTTTTGTAGACAGACGCGGCATTAGCATTTTTAGCACTCCAAACGGCAACGCCACGCAGCCTTCAGTCGGCTCATAACCTGCCCTTGCAACGTGGAAGAATATCGCGCTTCCACATGATTTCTTGCGCGGAACGATGTTGTAATCCAGCACTAAAACTAGATCATAGAGCGCGTCGTTGCGCAGCATTGTTTCGTGGTTGGCGGGATATGGCAGACTGACAAAGCGGTTATAATTGCGATCTGAAATATCATCACACCAGCCGGAGCGGGCGGTGAGCGGCGCTATGGGCAGCGCTGCGCTGCGCAGGCGCACATGGTCGGCGCGATAATAACCGGACAAAATACGAAACGCACCGAGCGGCGTTGCGCCGTCGCCTTCGCGCTTGAGAGGGCGGATGCCACCCTTGCCGAGCGCGCAGATATACGTCTTGCCACCAGCGGTGAGTAACCCTTGTGTGATGTGGCAGGGGCGCTTCCTCACTACAATGTCAGAATAAAATCCACGCATTTGCCGCAATTCGTTAGGATGTATGAGACTAGAGCTGAATAATTGCCACATGGGCTTTCGCCCTGCAAGGTTTCGTCTTAGTCTTATGCCAACTGGAGGACAAATAATGGCAGCAAGAAGCATCCTGATTGTTGATGACGATAATGAATTGCGCCAAACATTGGTGGAGCAGCTCTCACTCTACGAAGAATTTCGCATTACCGAGATGGATACTGCCACCAAAGGCGTCCAAGCCGCGCGCGCTGGCGTAACTGATTTGCTGATTATGGATGTTGGCCTGCCAGATATGGATGGCCGCGAGGCGGTGAAGCTCTTGCGTAAAGGCGGCTTCAAGGCGCCAATTATTATGCTCACGGGGCAGGACACTGACTCAGATACTATTTTGGGTCTGGAAGCTGGTGCCAATGATTATGTCACTAAGCCATTCCGTTTTGCGGTACTGTTGGCACGCATCCGCGCGCAGTTGCGCCAACATGACAATAGCGAAGATGTGACGTTCACTGTCGGGCCTTACACATTTAAGCCGGGGCAAAAGCTGCTGATTGATAAAAAAGGTGGCAAGCTGCGCCTGACCGAAAAAGAAGCGGCGATTATCAAGTATCTGTTCCGTGCTGGCGACAAGGTTATCACGCGCGATGTATTACTCGAAGAAGTGTGGGGCTATAATTCTGGAGTTACGACCCATACACTGGAAACACATGTTTACAGGCTTCGCCAGAAAATTGAACGTGATCCTTCCAATGCGGAAATTCTTGTGACAGAAAGCGGCGGATACAAGCTGGTTCCTTAAAAATACCGAATCAGCATTGTATCTGAGGGGTTAGATGGCAATTGATGAGGATGTGCGGGCGCTTGGCGCTGTGCCGTTGTTCCGTTCATTTAGCGGCGAACAACTGCGCCTGATTGCCTTTGGCACCGAGCATCTCACCATCACCAAGGGCCACGAACTTTATCGCGAGGGACAAGAGGCTGACTGCGGCTTTATCATTCTGTCAGGCGCGCTTAATCTTCTCGAAGAAAACGGCATGAATAGGCGGATTGTGCAAACGGCTATCAAAGGCTCGCTACTGGGCGAACTGGCGCTGATCGCGCCTGCAACACGGCCGACCAGTGCGGTGGCAGCAGAGGACACGCAAGTGATGCGGATTAACCGCAGCCTTATCCGCCGTGTCTTGGAGGAGTACCCGGAACTGGCCGCTACACTTCATGGCGAAATCGCGGGACGGTTTCAGGAATTTCTTGGCGATATTACGCGGCTTGAAGGTAAATTCACGGATTAGAGCGCAAAGCTGGCAATCACCGGCACATGGTCCGATGGTTTATCCCACGAGCGGGTTTCTTTCATAATCTCGATGCCGGTAAGTTTCGGACCTAAATCGGCCGATGACCAGATATGATCCAAACGCCGTCCACGGTTTGAAATTTCCCAGTCGGCGGCGCGGTAGCTCCACCACGTGTAGAGCTTTTCCGGCTCGGGCGTATGTTGGCGCATCAAATCCACCCAGCCATTATCCAAGCGCATGGCTTCGAAACTTGTTGTTTCAATCGGCGTATGACTGACGACTTTCAACAGTTCTTTGTGGCCCCAGACGTCATGCACCAGCGGTGCAATGTTGAGATCCCCAACCAAAATAGATGAAGCTGTGACATGATCCGGCTTGATCCTGCGCATTTCCTCGATAAATTCCAGCTTATGTTTGAACTTCGGATTGATAGTCACATCCGGCTCATCGCCGCCGGCAGGTACGTAGAAATTATGCACAATAACCGGAAACCCATTCACATCGACTAGCGCAGAGACATGGCGCGAATCATCGATGCCGCAGAATTTTTGCCGCGCAATTTCGATTATCGGATGGCGCGAGAGTATAGCCACACCATGATAGGCTTTTTGGCCGTGCACAGCTTGGTAAATATAGCCATGTTTTTTGAATGTATCTTCAGGAAACTCGTGATCCTGACACTTGATTTCCTGCAGGCAAATCACGTCCGGATTTTGAGCCTCAATGACCCGCTGAACGAGGCCCTGACGCAAGCGGACAGAATTGATATTCCAGGTGATAAGTTTGAAATTTGACATGACCCAACCATGCCAGCAGCCATGCCACGGTTCAAGTGCGCTACCTAATTTTTGTTGGCGTCTTGCTTGCCTTTGGCCTGGCTTACGTGGACATAATCAATATCAAACAATTTTGGATCGAACTTCACACCTTCTTTGGTGTTGAAGATCATCACGGTTGTATCGAGCCCTTGCGCGTCAGTGATGGTCCATTGCCTCAATTCATAGGTCTTTGGATCGAACATTAGTGTAATTTTAGACGAACCGAACACTGATTTGTCGCCCAAAACTATCGTCGTCAGATCATTTTCTTCTTTGACTGATTTGACCCGCTCACTGGTAAGATCAATCTTGTCTGATAACAGGAGTTTTAGCGGGGTCTTATCCAATGGATAAATATCCCATGTATCCAGCTTCTTGTTGTTTACGACCACGGATTTTCCATCGGCGACAACGCGGATTGGTGATGGCTTTTCATAATTGAAGCAGATCTTGCCCGGGCGTGAAATATAGAAGGTTCCACCGGTCTGCTCGCCGCGCGGGCCAAATTGCACGAACTCGCCGGTAATTGTTTTGACGGCGGTGAAGTGACTTGCGATTTCTTCTGCTGATGTCCCGGCAGCGGCAAGCGTTGGGGAAACGCCTACAGCCAGCGGCAGCAATAGAGCGGCAGCGCCTGAGATTAGTGCGCGTCGCGACATTTCAATCATATTTGTCATCATCATCACTCCAGTGAAGTCTGCGATTTATCAAACCAATCTGTCGCGACTATGGCGACATGTTGGCTGAAATCGCTCACATCATCTCATCTTCAGTTGGTACCAGTATCTCGCGTTTACCAGTCTGATTGGACGGGCCGACAATTCCTTCTTTTTCCATCCGCTCGATCAAGGAGGCAGCGCGGTTATAGCCGATGCCCATGCGGCGCTGGATATAGCTGGTGGATGCCTTCTTATCGCGCAGCACGATGGAGACTGCCTGATCGTATGGGTCATCCGATTCAGAATAGTTGCCGGATGGTGCAGCAGCTTCGTCCTCACCCTCTTCCTCGTCATCTTGCGTGATGGCTTCCAGATATTCCGGCACGCCCTGCACTTTGAGGTGGGCAACGATCTTTTCAACTTCCTCATCGGTTACAAACGGTCCATGGACACGCTGAATGCGGCCACCACCGGCCATAAACAGCATATCGCCTTGGCCCAGCAGCTGCTCCGCGCCCATTTCGCCCAAAATAGTGCGCGAATCGATTTTGGATGTCACTTGAAAGGAAATACGTGTTGGGAAGTTGGCTTTAATTGTACCGGTGATAACGTCAACGGACGGGCGCTGTGTGGCCATAATCACATGGATACCGGCGGCACGAGCCATCTGCGCCAAGCGTTGCACAGCACCTTCAATGTCTTTGCCCGCAACCATCATCAGGTCGGCCATTTCGTCGATCAGGACGACGATGTAGGGAATTGGCTTCAGATCAAGCGCCTCGGTCTCATAGAGCGCTTCGCCGGTCACGCGGTCAAAACCGGTTTGAATGGTGCGGGTGATTTGCTCGCCCTTGGCCTGCGCCTGCGCGACGCGCTGGTTAAAGCCGTCAATGTTGCGGACGCCAACTTTCGACATCTTGCGATAGCGATCTTCCATTTCTTTGACAGTCCATTTCAGCGCCACAACGGCCTTCTTCGGATCGGTCACAACAGGGGTGAGCAAATGCGGGATGCCGTCATAAACCGACAATTCCAGCATTTTCGGGTCAATCATGATGAGGCGGCACTCTTGCGGCGTCAGCCGGTAGAGCAGCGATAAGATCATGGTATTGATGGCCACGGATTTGCCCGAGCCAGTCGTGCCCGCTACGAGCAAATGCGGCATCTTGGCCAAGTCAGCGATTACCGCTTCGCCATTGATGGTTTTGCCCAAAGCAAGCGCGAGCTTGGCTTTCGAATTTTCAAACTCTTGGCTCGCCATAAGTTCGCGCAAATAGACCGTTTCGCGGCGCACGTTTGGCAATTCAATACCAATGGCATTGCGACCGGGAACCACTGCCACACGGGCGGCAATCGCGCTCATAGAGCGGGCAATATCGTCTGCCAGACCAATAACGCGGGAGGATTTAATGCCAGGGGCAGGTTCTAATTCATACAGCGTCACCACCGGACCTGGCCGCACTTGGATAATTTCGCCGCGAACGCCAAAATCGTCCAATACGCCCTCGAGCATACGTGCGTTTTGCTCTAGTGCATCTTTGGAAAGCGACGCGTCGCGGGCAACGCTTTTTGGCTCGCCGAGGAAATGAAGCGATGGCTTTTCAAAGCCAGCTTCTGAGATCAGCGATCCTTGCGCCTCACGAGTAACACGGGCACCCGGTTTTGGGCGGGCCACATCGGTCTGCACGCGGCTGAGAGGTTGTTCCATCACACGATTATCGACGATGGCACGGGTTGAAATGCCCTGTGGGACGGCGCGTGTCGCAGCCGCTTTTGGTGCGCTGACGACGTGCGGCACATCAAACTCTTCATCCTCGTCGATGAAATCATCATCGTCGAACTGTGCGTCTTGATGCATTTTGGCAGCGGGAGCGTTTGACTGCGCGACCTTGGCGTAGGAAAACTCCGGCTCCTGTTTCATGCGCGGTGCGGCTGGCGCGTCATCTTCATAGTCATCATAGGCAACGTGCTGTTGCGCTTGTTGCACCTGTGTTTTTGGCGTTCCCATCATCGGATCGGCTGATTTACGGGCTGCCCACTGGCGTGAGACATATGAGCGAAGCGAATACCAATAGTGGGTTAGCGCACCAAGCGCGAAAGAACCGCCTTCGTCTTCGTCAAATAGTTCATCATTATCTTCGTGGGCCTGTTCGCTGACTTCGGACCTTTTCCCAATGACGCTTGTGGCATAGGCGAAAAGATAGGTGGCAGGCGCAATGAGTATTATGCCGGTCAGAGCCGCGAGAAACCCGGATGGAGCACCGCCCAACAACAGACCGGGGATCTGGAGCATTTTATCACCAAAGACGCCGCCAACACCGACAGGTAACGGCCAGCTGACCGGTGCTTTGAAACAAGCAAAAACTGATGCCATCAGCAATGCGCCGCAGAAATAGGCAAATGTGCGGCGTGGTTTCATTGTAATATCGCGGCCGCGCGCCATAAAAAAGCCGATCAGTAAGACTGGTACCAGCATTGGCACGCTGGAAAGCCCGAAAAATTGCATCATCAAATCGGCGAAAATGGCGCCTGTGGAACCGAGTGCATTGACGGTGATGTTTCCCGTTGCATGACTGAAACTTGGGTCTGCAACATTCCAAGTGGCCAGCGCAGCGATAGCGGCTAACACGGTAATCATCACAGCTATGCCCGCCAAAGCCTCTGCTTGACGCCACAAGAAACTGTTCATGCCCTGCGGACTAACGACATTTCGCTCCATCTTTGAACGATTCATCTGGTTGCCTGATGCAGTTGTCGCTGAAGGACGCATGTCCATACCCCGTTAAAAAACTTAAACGCCGCGCGAAACGCAGCATCATCCACCAATGACCTTAAGCGCCTGATGGTAAAGAGCTTGTTAACCATGGCTTTTAGTTTGGTATTAATTTTCGACTGTGACGCAGCTCCATAAAACTCCGCTCAAAGAAAAAGACCCGCAGCATCGCCACGGGCCTCATTGTTGAAATGAGAGTTATGGGGCTACATCCCGCGAATATCGCTTTCAGGATTTGCCCCAATTTTGTGGATAGACAAATCAGCGCCGCGCATTTCCTGCTCTTCTGAGAGGCGCAAACCAACTAACTTATCCAGCAAACGATAGACGAAAAAGCCAACAGCGCCAGCATAGGCCGGACCGCTGACACTGCCGATGACTTGCGCAGCAAAAGACACGCCACCCATACCGCCAAGGGCTGTTTGGCCAAAAATGCCAGCGGCAATGCCGCCCCATAGGCCGCAAAGACCATGCAAGGGCCAGACGCCCAGCACGTCGTCAATTTTTAGCTTTTCTTGGCACAGGCGAAAGCCTTTTACGAATACGATACCAGCAATGCCGCCAACGACTAGCGCACCGATGGGATGAAACAGATCTGAGCCTGCGCAAACGGCGACAAGACCAGCCAGGGCGCCATTGTGAACAAAGCCGGGATCATTGCGACCAACCCAGAGGGCTGTCAAAATACCACCGATCATGGCCATCAGCGAATTCATGGCAACTAGGCCACTCGCGGCCGCGACCGATTGTGCGCTCATGACGTTAAAACCAAACCATCCGGTGCATAAGAGCCATGACCCAAGCGCCAGCCAGGGAATCGACGAAGGCGGAATGCCGATGGATTTACCTGATTTGAGATACCGGCCAAGGCGTGGCCCCAAGGTGGTGACGGCACCAAGGGCAATCCAACCGCCAACGGCGTGAACCACGATGGAGCCTGCAAAATCGTGGAAGGCAAAACCGAAGCTATTTTTCAGCCAGTCTTGAATGCCGTAGTTCCCATTCCACACAATGCCTTCAAAAAATGGGTAGGCGAGGCCTACTAAGATGACTGTGGCGATGAGCTGCGGGCCAAACTTCATGCGCTCGGCAATACCGCCGGAAATAATAGCAGGCACAGCGGCAGCGAATGTCGCCAGAAAGAAGAATTTCACAAGGCCGAAGCCTTGCAGGGCAAATGCGCCATTTTCAGTGCCGGAAAGTTCGGCTGCTGAATGGAAGAAGTGGACGCCGTAGGCAATGAAATAGCCAACGAAAAAGTAAGCGAATGTTGAAACGGCGAAGTCCGCCAGAATTTTGACCAACGCATTCACTTGGTTTTTGTGGCGTACAGTTCCGGCCTCTAGAAAAGCAAAGCCGCCGTGCATGGCAAATACCAATATCGCGCCGAGTAGCACGAAGAACACATCATTCCCGATAGGTGAAGCAGTCATATTTTTCCGTCCCGTTATTCGGAGCCGGTCTTATGCCTGCCCGTTTTTGAGGCAAACCTCGCAGGGTGAAAACCAAGATTCATGCCAAGCGGCATATTTGTTGAAATTACAGGCAATCACTGGCGATTTTTGAGGCAGTGGTGAGTTTTATCTAAAAGTGCCCATATTGTAGGCCAAGCTATTGTGCAATTGACCAAACAATAGGCAAAAAAAGAGCCCGGCTGCCCGGGCTCTAAAGTGGCGATGTCAGAAAATATCAACATCGCGACGGGAGGATGAGTGCCGGCGGTTGGTCCGCCGGTACTGCAATTGATAAAACTTAGTTGTAAGCGCGCTCGCCATGAGTGGTGATGTCGAGACCTTCGCGCTCATCTTGCTCTGCAACACGCAGACCAATTGTCGCCTTGAGGATGTAGAGCGCAGCAAGTGAAACAATTGCTGACCAGACGATGGACACCGCTACACCCCAGAACTGGGAGGTCAACTGACCAATCATCGAGTAGGCAGCAACGGCGTCTGCACCGTAATCATACACACCTGAGCCGCCCAGCGCAGGGCTGACGAAGATGCCTGTGAGCAAAGCGCCAACGATACCGCCAACGCCGTGGACGCCGAACACATCCAAGCTGTCATCATAGCCAAGCTTGGCTTTGAGAACAACGACTGCCCAGAGGCAGACGAGACCGGCAATCGCGCCGATAGCAATCGCGCCCATTGTTCCGGCATAACCGGCTGCAGGGGTAACCGCCACGAGACCGGCAACCGCACCAGAAACCGCGCCGAGAAGGCTAGGATGACCGCGCGTAACCCATTCGCCGAACATCCATGCCAGAGCCGCAGCAGATGTCGCTTCGATGGTGTTGAGGAAGGCTTGTGCTGTCAGACCATTGGCTTCAAGGTTTGAACCGGCATTGAAGCCGAACCAACCAACCCACAAAAGACAAGCGCCAATCATGGTCATTACCAAGTTATGCGGTGCCATGGCTTCTTTCATGTAGCCAACGCGTGGTCCAAGAACGATGGCGCAAACGAGACCTGCAACACCGGCATTGATGTGAACAACTGTACCGCCAGCAAAGTCAATCGCGCCTTTGCCAAACAAGAAGCCGGATGGACCAGCGAACGCGCTCGGGCCGCCCCACCACCAAACCATATGGGCGATTGGCAGGTAGGAGAATGTGAACCAAATAACGATGAACAACATTACTGCCGAGAACTTCATACGCTCTGCAATCGCGCCAACGATAAGCGCCGGTGTGATAGCGGCAAATGTCAGCTGGAAGATCACGAATGTCAGTTCCGGAATGACGACACCCTTGGAGAAGGTCTCAACATTTGCGCCAGTGCCAACACCGGCCAGGAACAGCTTGGAAAGTCCGCCAATAAACGGTGTCCACGCGGTTGCTTCCTCAGCAGTAGCCGCACCTGTGAACGCCAGTGTGTAGCCGTACACAACCCACAAGAGTGAGATGATGCAGAAGCCTACGAAGACCTGCATCAAAATAGAAAGAATATTTTTCGAGCGGACAAGACCACCGTAAAACAGGGCAAGACCCGGAATGGTCATCAAGATGACTAGTGCTGTGGAAACCAGCATCCAGGTTGTATCGCCTTTATCAGGGATCGGTGCAGCGGCAACTGCCGGCGCGACCGCAGCCGCAGCGTCTTGCGCTAGGGCTGGCAGCGCTGAAAGGAGGCTGAGGAGCCCGCCTACAACGCCAATTTTTGAACTATTACGCATCATTTGGAATGTTCCTTTTGAGGGAGGGCTATTAAAGCGCTTCGTTGTCTTTTTCGCCGGTGCGGATACGCACAGCGCTTTCGAGCGGATAAACGAAAATCTTGCCGTCACCGATTTGACCAGTCTTGGCAGCTTTGCCGATGGCTTCAATCGCCGGTTCGACCAAATCATCAGAAATTGCCAATTCGATCTTTATTTTTGGCAAGAAGCTGACGGCATATTCTGCGCCGCGATAAATTTCGGTATGTCCCTTTTGGCGGCCGTAACCCTTAACTTCGGTTACGGTCAAACCTTGAATGCCAACAGCTGTGAGCGCATCGCGTACTTCATCCAGCTTGAACGGCTTGATAACTGCCATTACTATTTTCATGCGGCAAATGCCCCTGATACTCCGGGAATAACACGTTGGCGTTTGGCTTTACTGGTTTAGCAGAAGCAGCGCTCCAACGATTGCCAAACGGCCCGACCGATTGGTAACCAAATTATGAATTCAAGGACCATGCCAGTTTGAATTTTACCAATTAAATCATTGAAATATAACGATATAATATATTTCAAAGACTCTTTTGCAAGAGTCACGCATCGTTTATATGATTAAAAAATGTGCAAATTCAAAAAATTGCCTATTTTATTGGCTTTTTGAAGTGCGAAGTCGAATTAAGCCTTCTTGAGCTACGGAAGCGACTAAAATCCCATCCCTTGTATAGAAGGAACCACGTGTAAAACCGCGCCCGCTGGCAGCATTCGGGCTGTCTTGCGCATACAAAAGCCAATCATCTAACATGTGGGGCCTATGAAACCACATGGAATGGTCGAGGCTTGCAGCTTGAACATCGCGGTCAAACACAGTGCGGCCATGAGGAAACAATGCGCCATCTAACAGTGTCATATCCGATACATAGGCTAAAACTGCTGCTTGTATAGCACGGTTTTGCGGAACATTGCCGAGCACACGAAACCAGACATTTTGCTCCGGTGGCAGTGGCTCGCGCGAGATGTAATGGTCAAGTGAGGTTGGTTTCATCTCGATGGGTCGGTCACGATGGAAATAGGCAGCAATATGGTCCGGCGCGTGGCTCATATATTTTTCGCCAAACTCACGGTCGCTCATCAGTCCGTCTGGTCCCTTGATGCCCGCCTTTACTGGTATCTGATGCTCAAGTCCTTCTTCGTCTGCTTGAAATGATGCGGTAAGCGTAAAGATCGCTTTTCCATGTTGTATAGCGACGACGCTGCGCGTGGTGAATGAACCGCCGTCACGCAGAAGGTCAACCTCATAAATTATGGGCACAGCAGGGTCACCCGGACGCATGAAATATCCATGCAGTGAATGCACATGGCGGTCTGCATCCACGGTGCGCTGCGCCGCGACCAACGCCTGACCGATTACCTGGCCGCCGAAAACCCGCTGCCAACTTGTCTCAGGGCTGCGACCACGAAACAGATTGTGTTCTATGGTTTCAAGGTCAAGAATAGAGAGGAGCGTTTCAAACGCGGATGTCATGAATCAAAGTCCCATTGACGTAGTGGTCAGTTGTTGACGGATTCGTGCAGGTGAAGTCAAGGCCGGAGACAGTTCGATGAGCAAACAAGTGGATATATTGATTGCCGGTGGCGGCTATGTCGGGCTGTCTTGCGCGGTAGCGATTAAATCTGCGGCACCGCATTTGAATATTCATCTTGTCGATGGCGCACCCAAAGGCGTGTGGGAGCGCGACAAGCGCTCTTCAGCGGTGGCCGCCGCTGCCGTTCACATGCTCACCCAATTAGGCGTCTGGCATGAGATAGAGCCGGATGCGGAAGTGATACGCGAGATGATCGTGACTGATAGCCGTACCAATGATCCTGTGCGTCCGGTGTTTCTTACATTTGCGGGCGACAAAGAAGCTAGTGCACCATTTGCGCATATGGTTCCTAATGTTTCGATGGTGCGGGCGCTGCGAGCCAAGGCCAGCGAATTGGGTATTGAAATAGTGGATGGCGTTTCTGCAACGGCCATTTCGCCAACTACTTCCGCCGTGGGTGTTGCGCTTTCAAACGGCGATGAAATATCCGCCCGCTTGCTGGTCGCCGCCGACGGCGTTAAGTCCAAGCTGCGTGATATGGCAGGCATTAAGACCGTGCACTTTGATTATGGCCAATCCGGCATCGTTGTGGAAGTTGCCCACGAGCGCCCGCATGAAGGCCGCGCTGAGGAGCATTTTCTGCCCGCTGGACCCTTCGCGATTTTGCCGCTGAAGGGCAATCGTTCGTCTTTGGTTTGGACGGAGCGGACCGAAGATGCAAATCGTTTGGTCGCCTCTGATCCTCTGTTGTTTGAAACTGAGTTAGAGCGGCGCTTTGGCTTTAAGCTGGGCGATATCCGCGCTGAAGGCGCTCCGAAGGCGTTTCCCCTTGGACTGACAATTGCGCGTGAATTTGTGAAACCGCGCCTCGCACTAATTGGTGACGCCGCTCATGGTATTCACCCGATTTCAGGCCAAGGTCTCAATCTTGGCTTCCGTGATGTGGCGGCGCTGGCCGAGACCATCGTCGATGCATTGCGCTTGGGGCAGGATTACGGACAGCTTGATGTCCTTGATCGCTACCAAGTGTGGCGGCGCTTTGACACCGTGCGCACAGGGATAACGACAGACGTACTGAACCGCATGTTCTCCAATGACATCGCCCCGCTACGCTTCATCCGCGATATTGGTTTGGGGCTGGTTGACCGGATGCCGCGCATGAAGAACTTCTTCATGGAACAGGCTTCCGGCGTTTCGCCAAACGCCCCAAAATTATTGCGGGGTGAGGCGATCTAACTGTGAATTCAAGAGTCGTGGTGGATGCCGGGGTAGGCTTTATCGCCCCAGACTTCCTTCACGCGGGCATCGCGTCCGCAACCCTTGCGGTAGCGCTTATAGGCATCAGCCTGCACAACATAGCCAAAGCGTGTGAGCACTCGGTTTTGGCCTAGATAGTAATTTTGATGATAGTCTTCGGCATTAGTGAACGTGGTTGCGTCCTTCACTGGCGTTACGACTTTCGCGCCAAGCTCGGCTTCAGCCTTTGCCACAGCCGCGACTGCGATTGGCTTTTGTGCGGGGTTTACAAATAGGGCAGACTGATAGGCCTCGCCTTGGTCACAGAACTGGCCGTTCGCGTCAGTCACATCAATGGTGTGCAGGAACGTGGTGACCAATGTCTCATAAGTAACAACGGCGGGGTCATATTCGACCTTCACCGCTTCTTGGTTGCCTTCATGATTTTCATAGGTTGGATTTTTCATCGTGCCGCCAGCGTAGCCGGATGTGGTGGAGACGACGCCTTTGATCTGGTCAAAATCGCTTTCAACGCACCAAAAGCATCCTCCGGCAAAAATCGCCGTTTCAGTTTTGGCGGCGTTAGCAGGTGCGAGCGAAACGGTGGCGAGGAGCGCGGCGGTTATAAACTTGACGAGCATGATAAATCTCCCTTGGGGTAATCTTTCTTAGGCCACACCCGCTCCATAGTGAAATCACAGCTTCACACAAATCGGTGATGATGAGTTGAAACCGGCCGGATAAAGTTCATATGTAGAGTGCACCATTAATTTGCCACTATTTTGAACGGAGTCTGAAATGAAACGCCACGCAACTGCTATATGGTCTGGAGATTTGAAATCCGGCAAGGGAAACATCTCTGCGCAAAGCGGCGCTTTGAAGAATAATCCTTATTCATTTGCCGCGCGGTTTGAAGATGAAAGCGGTAAGTCCGCCACCAATCCAGAGGAAATGTTGGCTGCCGCTCATGCGTCATGCTTTGCCATGCAGCTTTCACATTTTTTGGCCGAAAACGGCACGACCGCTTCCAAGCTGGAAGCAACCGCGACTGTTGAACTCGTGCTCGGCAAGGGTATAGTGGGCAGTGCCTTGACGCTAACAGCCGACGTTCCGGGTATTACGATTGCCAAGTTTGTAGAGCTTGCAGCCAAGGCAAAAGCTGAGTGCCCTGTTTCCAAGGCACTTGGTGCGATCAATGTTACTTTGGACGCAAAACTGGTTTAGGGCCGCAAACCTAGTTTAGCTTCAGTCCCAGCTTCTGCTGCAGGCGTTTGATGCGCTGGGGAAATAGTTCGCTGCGCTTTTCAATCGGCGCAGCGGCCATAATCATCTTAATGATCTCGTGCTTTTCATCATCGCTAAGCTGCTTGGATAAATATGTGCCGGCAATATCGATCACACTTTGAACATCAGCAACTTGGTTGGTGGCCCATGCCGCATAAAGCATGGTTTCATCCAGCTTGGCAGGCGTTGCGATCGTGGCGAGTTGGGCGCGGATCGGCTGTTCAACGAGCGGCGATAAAACTGTATCTTCGGTAATAATCGAAACCATGATTGTGGCTGCAGCTATGACGGGGTCATCAATCGCGGATATGGGCGCCATTGCCGCCTTTTTGCGAATTTTGCCGCGCCGCATATTGCCGCGAACGCGACCAACGGCATCAAACACTTCATTTGCCGCGTCACTGGTCGCTTTCATGCGATACCACCAAAATACGGCGCCGCCAATAATACCCATCAGGGCGACAATCAAGCTCACTATCTACACCTCTCAAATTTCTATCACAGATAGCATGTAAGATTTAAGATCTAGTCAAGACACATAAGTTACCAATCGCATAAATCAGTAACCTTCCCTCGCGAAAGGTTGTATCTTTTTAGAACCGTTAACACCAAATTTGGACGGCCTCGTTACGCTTATCAAACTTAATGTGGGGGCATAGCATGGTCGTCATCGATGCAGTGTATTTGACGCTGGCACTTGTGCTGGCGGCGTACTGCTTTTTGGCGGTTTATTTACGCCAGCGCTATCCCGCCCACCGACACTTAACGTGGATGATTGCTGGTATTGGCATAATGGCCTCAACAATGATTTTCGTAGCCTTTGTACCGGTGACACGGCAAACATTGGCCGTGGCAACGCTCATGTACTTTGCCAGCGCAGCTGTTACGGCCCAAGTCTTTGTGGTGTTAACAACGCAGGCACGGCGTCACAGCGCAATGCTATTGCCAGCAGCGCTTTTAATCGGCGTCAGTATTGCGGCCACGCTGGCGGGCATACCTTATATGAAGGCCGCCGTATCCATGCACATCGCGTGTTCGCTACTGCTGGCAGAAGCTGCGTGGAGAATTGGTGGATTCAGAAAACACTCACTCATTGATCGCACCATTTCAGGCTGTATTTGGGTTATGGCGACGATATTCCTGTTTCGTGGTCTGGGATCTTTTCTGTTCTTTGGCAGCGAAACCTCATTTGAAGTTCTAAAAAGCTCCCGCTTTGAAATTGCTATATTACTGGCAATGGCGGTGCCCGGGATGTCCATGACGTTGCTGATGTTTTTTAGAACGCTTGATGAAACGGCCAGTCACTTCCGCGAAGTTTCGCAAACGGATGCACTGACAGGGCTGCTAAATCGCAATGCCCTACTCGATGCCGCGGCCACTATTTCGGATGGGTCATTTCTCATCATTTGTGACATCGACCATTTCAAGCGAGTGAATGATACGTGGGGCCATGCCGCCGGAGATATGGCGTTGGTGTGCCTTGGCAGGTTGTTCCGTGGCATGAACATGGTTGCTGCGCGAATTGGCGGCGAGGAATTTGCTCTACTTATTAGCCGAGCCAGCCCCGAGCAGGCGCGGCTTGCCGCCGAGGGATTACGCACGGCTTTCTCGCTTCAGGAAATTGAAGGGTTACCCGACACCGAGAGGCTGACCGCCAGCTTTGGTATCTCCGCATTTAAGTCTGATGATAATTTTGACAGGCTTTTCAAGCGCGCGGATGCAGCGCTCTATCAAGCAAAAGCAACAGGCCGTAATAAAGTTGTTCTGGCCGGGGCGCTTGAAAACAAAGTCGCCCCAGTCGCAGCTTAAACCCTTCTCTCCACCATCATGCGTTTCACTTCGGCAATTGCTTTTGCGGGGTTCAAACCCTTCGGACAGGCCTGCGTGCAGTTCATAATTGTATGGCAGCGGTAGAGCCGGAACGGGTCTTCCAGATTATCCAAGCGCTCGCCCGTTGCCTCATCGCGGCTGTCGATAATCCAGCGATAGGCTTGAAGCAGCACGGCGGGCCCAAGATATTTCTCACCGTTCCACCAATAGGACGGGCAAGAGGTTGAGCAGCAGGCGCAGAGGATGCACTCGTAAAGCCCGTCGATTTTCTCGCGGTCTTCTTTTGATTG
>JAYTVD010000091.1:0-6010 GCA_043744175.1 Phyllobacteriaceae bacterium | reverse complement strand
TCCCGCGAATGCGAATTGACCGGCAAAGGCGTAATGTACGGCAACAATGTGAGCCATGCGAACAACCGCACACGTCGTCGTTTTCTGCCAAACCTCGTTAATGTAACGCTGATTTCCGATGCGCTCGGCCAGAGCCTGAAGTTCCGCGTTTCTGCCAATGCTTTGCGCACAGTTGAGCATCGCGGTGGTTTGGATGCTTTCTTTGCAAAGTCACATGATGCTGAATTGTCCCAGCGCGCGCGCCTTATCAAGCGCCAGATCGCTAAGAAGCTTTCAGCTGCTGTTGTTGCTGCCTAATTAAAATCTGCTGCTGACCGGCTGTTCAGGCCGGTCGCCGCTGGTTCCATTACCCAGGATAAAAAAATGCCTTCCTTAAAAAACTATCTGCCGTTTATCGCGGCCATGACGCTTGTTGTCGTGGCGTCTAACATTCTTGTGCAATATCCATTCGACCATTTTGGCATGAAGGATATTTTGACATGGGGCGCGTTCACGTACCCGATCGCTTTTCTCGTCAATGATTTGACCAACCGCACCTATGGCAAATCCGCCGCGCGGCGCGTGGTGATTGCCGGCTTTGCAATTGCCGTGATCCTGTCTTTCTATCTGGCAACTCCGCGCATCGCGATCGCCTCCGGCACGGCCTTCCTCACCGGTCAGCTGTTAGACATTCAAGTGTTTGACCGCCTGCGCCGTCAAAGCTGGTGGAAAGCACCGTTTATGGCGACGGTTTTCGGTTCTATGCTAGATACAGCGATTTTCTTCACAATGGCCTTTGCCGCTCAATTTGCCTTTATTGATGCACTGTTTGGCATGGATGATGGATCACTAGCGTTCCCCGTTCCATTTTTCGGTGGCGAAACGCAGCTGTGGATGGCGTTGGCATTCGGTGATTTCTGTGTGAAAATGCTGATGGGCGTTCTGGCGCTTATTCCTTACGGCGCACTGCTCAACGTGCTGAAGCCCGCAAATTCAGTTCGTTAGTTTGAATTCCAGATACATGGTCCGCTGCAATATCGAATGATTGTCATCGGACATGAGTGAAATAATGGTCGCGCCATCTTGGCGCTGCCAGACATCCAGCGCTTCCATATTATCAATTTGGTAGGCGAGATCAGCCTCCATCAGCACCGAACCGGTGAGCAAAGCGCCCGGTTTAATATCCGCGCCTTTAATCTGACGGATGCGCATTCCGATGCCCTCGGCCATCGAAAAGCGGCGCTCCAATATCAAAAGGTCGCCGTTGGGCAGAAAATCACCATCAGAAATATCATAAGTGCTGTCACGCGAGACCGTAAACCTGCCCTTCTTCGGCCCCTCCATCACACCGCCGAATATATTGCCCTGCTTGTCCAAACTCTTCTCAGCAATGGCAACCCGCGCACCATCAAGTGGCGAGCCAACAGGCGATTTCGCCAACGTTTCAAACCCGCGATTGGAGCGCAACTCCTTGGCAGGGACAGGCAAAGGCTCATTTTTATAAGGAAAGCGCTTCGTCGCATAATCCAACACGCCCGTGGAAATACGATGCAAGCGCTCGAACGACACACTCACCTGATCGCCATCGACAATCAGGCCTTCGGCATCGGACAGGTCCTTGTCCTCAATTATAGCACCATCGCTATCGGCCATTTCCGTAATAGCGACGCCGGAAAACCCACTCGGGCGCATGTCTGCATCATGCTCGAAGGTGCCCATAATCCAAAACCCATTGTCGGATACGCTGAGCATCCGGCCTCCCGGCTCTCGAAAACGCAAGGCGGAGACGGAGCCGAAATTTACGTTATCGCTGCTCAGTTCCAGCCCGCCGTTAAACTCCAAGGCACCAAAATGAGTCTCACTCGAGCCGATCCTGAAATTGGATATAATGCGGGCGGAGACTTCTGCGGAAACCGGTGCTGCCATAACAGGCGCACTTGCCAGCAAAGACAGCACCAGCGCTTGAATTCCTAAACGCACTATCGCGCTCTGCGGCGCGGCGTGGCGGGTATGCGCTTTTCTTGCTCATCGGCAAACAGCGCGGCCAATTGTTCCGTCATCGCGCCTGCTAATTCCTCGGCATCCACGATCGTAACAGCCTTGCGATAATAGCGCGTCACATCGTGGCCAATGCCGATGGCGATCAGCTCAACAGGCGAGCGCGTTTCGATCATCTCGATGGCGGCGCGTAAATGGCGCTCCAGATAATTGCCGGGATTAACCGAAAGCGTGGAATCATCCACAGGCGCGCCGTCTGAAATCATCATCAAAATCTTGCGCTGCTCCGGCCGCGCCACGAGGCGATTGTGCGCCCATAGCAGGGCCTCGCCATCGATGTTTTCCTTCAGCAACCCTTCCCGCATCATAAGACCGAGATTACGCTTGGCACGGCGCCATGGCTGGTCGGCTGATTTGTATATGATATGGCGCAAATCATTGAGGCGGCCCGGCGTGGCAGGCTTGCCAGCATGAAGCCACTTTTCGCGCGCCTGCCCGCCCTTCCACGCCTTGGTGGTGAAGCCAAGAATTTCCACCTTCACACCGCAGCGCTCCAGCGTGCGCGCCAAAATATCCGCGCAGGTCGCAGCGACAGTAATCGGGCGGCCGCGCATGGAGCCGGAATTATCAATCACCAGCGTCACAATCGTGTCACGGAAATCCGTATCGCGCTCGCGCTTGAATGAGAGCGGCTGCATCGGGTCGATAACGATGCGCACGAGACGCGCCGGATCGAGATAACCCTCTTCAAGATCAAATTCCCAAGCGCGGTTTTGCTGCGCCAGCAAGCGCCGCTGCAGGCGATTAGCCAGCCGCCCGACAACACCGGACAGATTGTTCAATTGCTTGTCGAGAAACGCCCGCAGCCGGTCCAGCTCGGCCTCATCGCAGAGCTCGTCGGCGGATACTTCCTCATCAAACTCGCGGGTGAATACCTTATAGTCAAATTCCGGCGGCAAGTTTGTGTAAGGCAATTCCGCACGACGCGCTTCGCCCGGCGTTTCGGCGTCGGCCTCATCCTCGGAATATTCCTCAGATGTGGTTTCCGCACCCTCGGTGGATTCGCTTTCCTGATTCTCATCCGATGGTTGGCTGTCTTCAGAAGGCGATTCTTCAGCGCCCGAATCGCCATCATCATCCGGCTTGGACTCTTCACCAGAGCGTGGCTGCTCTTCCTCGGCGCTGTTGTCCTCATCGTCCGACATATCATCGTCGGATAATTCGTCTGCCATCTCCATCGAGGCCAGCATATCGCGCACCACGCGAGCATAGGCCGCTTGGTCAGATACAGTCGCATCAAGCGCCGCAAAGCGCGTCCCGCCGCGCTCATTGATGAAATCGCGCCACAAGTTCACAACATTTTGCGCCGATGGCGGCACAGGCTTGCCTGTCAGCTTCTCGCGCACCACAAGCGCCAGCGCCTCTTCTAGCGGCGCTTCTTCCTTGGTGCGAATATCGGCGAACTTCGCTTTGGCATATTTGTCTTCCAGCATTGTGGAAATATTGGCGGAGACGCCCTCCATCGCCCGCGAGCCAACGCTTTCGCACCGCGCCTGCTCCACAGCGTCATAAATCGCCCGCGCCTGCTTGCCTTCAGGGGCAAACTGTGCGTGGATTTTGGCGTTGTGCAAGCCATGACGCAGTGCCATCGAATCGGCTAACCCGCGCGTAATAGCGATTTCGGCCTGACTGACTTTCTTAGAAAATTCCGGCAGGCGCGCGCGATTGCCCACCAGCGCAGGCTTATCATTGGCAAACGCCACCTCCAATTCCCCATCCGCCGCAATCGCCCGCAGCGTAACTTTCAGCGCCGTGCGTAATGGGTCAATGTCTAATTGACCTTTGGCCTTCTCGCGGTTTTGGGAATTGGATGCCATTTTATCTGCTTACGCCAGCACCACATTGGTATGTGATTCCGGCAGATCATGGCCGAAGGCGCGTTGATAGAACTCGGCCACAATATTGCGCTCAAGCTCATCGCACTTGTTCAAGAATGTGAGGCGGAAGGCCATGCCAACATCTTTGAAAATCTCAGCATTTTCAGACCATGTGATAACAGTACGCGGGCTCATCACTGTGGACACATCGCCATTGATAAAGGCCTGACGGGTCATATCCGCCACGCGCACCATCTTGCCGACAATATCGCGGCCTTCTTTGTTTTGATAATGCTTGGACTTGGCCAAGATAATCGCCACTTCATTATCATGCGGCAAATAGTTCAGCGTGGTCACGATGGACCAACGGTCCATCTGCGCTTGGTTGATCTGCTGCGTGCCGTGATAAAGGCCTGTCGTATCGCCAAGACCAACGGTGTTGGCAGTCGCAAACAGACGGAACGCTGGATGCGGGCGGATAACGCGGCTTTGGTCCAGCAGCGTCAAGCGGCCAGCTGATTCCAGCACGCGCTGGATAACGAACATAACATCAGGGCGGCCAGCATCATATTCGTCGAACACCAGCGCGACGTTGTTTTGGTAAGCCCAAGGCAAAATGCCATCGCGAAACTCAGTAACCTGCATCCCGTCTTTTACGACAATCGCATCCTTACCGATAAGGTCGATACGCGAAACATGGCTGTCCAAATTGATACGAACACACGGCCAGTTAAGCCGGGCGGCAACTTGCTCAATGTGGGTGGATTTACCCGTACCGTGATAGCCGGAAACAATGACGCGGCGGTTATAGGCAAAGCCTGCCAGAATGGCCAAAGTGGTCTGGCGGTCGAACAAATAATCCGGATCTGCATCCGGCACATGATCGCTTTTGGTGGAATAGGCTGGCACCATCAGGTCGCTGTCGATGCCAAATACTTTACGCACTGAAACTGTCGTGTCCGGCATGCCGGAAATCTCATTATCAACCTTAGCCATCATGTCTCCGTAAGCAGCAAAGCCTCGCCGCCGAATGTCCTACCAGCGATATACCGCCGCAAACGAATTATTCAAACCCTGCTCTAAATCATAAGCGGCAAAGTGGAAACAGCATTTGCGACGTCAAAGCACCGCAGGACGCATGATTTTATCTGATGTGGTTGGGAGAGGAGAGTGATGAGAGGCGGGTTGTTCTTATCTCCCCCCACGCGGGGGAGAATGAAATATCTTAGGTTTAGCCCTTGCTAAGCCTTAGATATTTCAAGAGAGGGGCTCCCTTGGCGCCGCCAAAACCCTCAAAAATCGAGCAGACGATACCCCCGCTCTTGGAATTTCTAAGGCTTAGCAAGGGCTAAACCTAAGAAATTCCATTCTCGCCCGCCGAGGGCGAGATAGAAAGTCTCAACCGTATCCCGCTGTCTTTAATAACTGATACGCCTGAATCACATCGCGGAAGCGGTCTTCCGAATCGCGGTTGCCGCCGTTGGCATCGGGGTGATGCTGTTTAACCAGCTCTTTATAGCGGGTTTTAACCATTTCTTTGGTGGCATTGGCTGTAAGACCGAGCGTATCCAGCGCTTTAGCTTCCAAAGGTTTCGCCTTCTTCACCTGCGGCGTATAGCGGTTGGCGGTGTCACTGGCATCGCGGGTTCTGGCGCGCGGTGCGGCCCTGCCCCAGCGCACTTTGCTTGGATCAATGTCGGCTTTGGCGGCGGCGTTGACACCGGCTTTCCATGTCGGACGATCACCCGTCATCGCCTCGCGCTGATAGCGAGCGACTTCTCCATCGCTAAGTCCGGAAAAATAATTGAAGCTCTTATTATATTCGCGCACGTGATCGACGCAGAAGTGAAAAAACTCCCCCTCTTTCATGCGGCCCACGGGCGCTTTATGCGTGCCGGGCTTTTCACAGCCATCCCATTGGCAAGGCATCACCTGCGGCTTATCTTCCACAGGCTTCTTTTTTGCCGTTCGCAGGCTGTCAAATAGTGAAGATTTTAAATCCATGAGACTCTTAAGTTTTGTTGTATGCCCTTGATATGGGGCGATTTGCCCATCAAGCAAGTTTGACAAATAGAGGGTGAACGTCTTACCCGTTTTAGCGAAAATTGAAAGGGCAGAACGATGTCACGGTTTACAATTGTCGAAGAAAAACTGCG
>JAYTVD010000090.1:0-23200 GCA_043744175.1 Phyllobacteriaceae bacterium | reverse complement strand
GCTCTCGCCGCCGGACAATTTGCCGAAGCCCGCAAATCTGCGGAAGCGGCGCTCGCCAAGCGTCCATCCGAAAGCATACATCTTATTTTGGCAGATATCGAGCAGGCCGAAACCCGCAATGTTGGCAAGGTGCGCGAACATCTCGCCCGCGCGCTTCGTGCCCCGCGCGATCCGGCTTGGACTGCCGACGGTATGGTGTCGCAGCGCTGGTTGCCTGTTTCGCCGGTTACGGGGCGTATTGATGCGTTCGAGTGGAAAGTGCCGGTCGAGCGCCTGTCACCGGCGATTGATTATGTGCCCGAGCCGATTGAGGAAGAACCTGTTATAGAGTTGAAACTAGCGCCGGTTGCGCCGCCTGCACGAACTGTCATAGCGCCGCCCGCAACACGTCCAACGCTGGCGCTGGTTCCAGATACCGCCTCGCAAAATGCGGCATTGGCACCGATTGGCATGGTGCCGGATGATCCGGGTGTTAAAGAGGGAACCGCCGCCGCGCCATCCAAACGGTTCAAGTTGTTTTAGGATTAGACATGTTCGAACGCTTCACCAGCTTTCTTGAGCAGCTTGGCGCCAAAACGCCGGAGCGCGATGGCACAAACCCTGAGCAAGTGGCAGCCGCCGCACTATTGTTCACGGTGATGGATGCCGATGGCGTGCGTCATGAAAACGAGATCGCACGGCTCTCGCTGTTGCTGTCCGAGCGCTTTGGCATTGAAGGCGATGCGCTGGAAAGCCTCATGAAGCGCGGTGAGCAGGCAGAGCGCGAATCGGTGGATCTGTTTCAGTTTACATCTGTTCTTGTGAAGCTGGATGAGAGCGAGCGGCTCAGCCTTATCGAGCTTATCTGGGAGGTGGTTTACGCCGATCATGAAGTGCATGAGCTGGAAGATAATCTGGTCTGGCGCATTGCCGAACTTATTGGCGTCTCCTCGCGCGACCGTATGTTGCTAAAGCAAAAAGTCGCGAAGGCGGCGGAAGGTTAGTTTCTACCAGACAGGCTCTTGGCATTGCGCAGCGCGGGAAATCGTGCGGCCCATAGCCCTGCAACGGCGATAGAGGCAACCCCTCCAAACACAACCGCCGGAACCGCGCCAAAGCCCGATGCCATCATGCCGGCGCGGAACTCGCCCAGCTCATTGCTCGCGCCGACAAACACCATGTTTACGGCGTTCACCCGCCCGCGCAGCTCATCGGGCGTCCAAAGCTGCACCAGCACTTCGCGGATATAAACGCTAATCCCATCCGCCGCGCCAAGCAGCGCCAGTGCAGCGATCGAGAGCCATGGCACGGTTGAAACGCCGAAGATGGTGGTAAACAGGCCAAACAGCGCCACCGCGATAAACAGAATAAAACCGGCATGATTGCGGATGGGATGGCCTGCCAACCATAGCGCAACCGCAACTGCGCCAACGCCCGGCGCCGCACGAAGAAGCCCAAGGCCCCACGGACCGAGCACCAAAATATCGCGCGCATAGACCGGCAGCAGCGCCACCGCGCCGCCAAGCAGCACGGCAAACATATCCAGCGAGACCGCGCCAAGCACGATCTTCTCGCGGTAAATATAATTGAAACCGCCCATGATATTTTCCAGCATGTTGGTCCCGCTACGGTCATGCTGCGCTGGTTTTGGAATTTGGATCACGCAAAGACATGACACCGCCAGCATCACAGCTGCGACCGAATAGGCCACAATTGGCGACACACCATATAGCAGCCCGCCCGCCACAGGGCCGACAATGCTGGCAATCTGCCAGGCTGACGAACTCCACGAAACCGCATTGCCGAAATCTTCCTTCGGCACCACATTGGCCGCCAGCGATGATGCCGCCGGACCAAAGAACGCGCGCGCCGTGCCCATAAGCACAAGCGTCGCAAATATCGGCGTCACAGAGTGGAGGCCTTTAATGGTGAAATAAAGCATCAGCAGGGCACAAATAGTTTCCACACCAATGCAAACTGCCATAATCATCCGCCGTCCAAACCGGTCAGACGCCGCGCCCGTGACCAGCACCAGCAGGAGTGAGGGTGCAAATTGCAATATGCCGACGAGGCCCAGATAAAACGGATCACGCGTGATATCATAGACCTGCCAAGCCACCGACACGGCCACAATCTGCACCGCAAAACTAGCCACAAACCGCGCCACCCAGAACAAAAAATACGGACGATGACGGAAAGCGGCAAATCTATCTGCCGGTGCGGGGGTGGTATCAGGAGTTTGCATGGAAAGCTTTCGGCAGGCGGGAGGGTCTTGCCAAAGCGAACGGCGCAAGGGCATAGTCTGTCACGTAACTTAGCGAGACCCACCCGCTCTGTCACCTCTTTTGAAGTGATGGATAGGATACTAATTATTCATGAGTGGCACGCGTTGTAAGCTTTTTGGGAGGAAAGTTTGAAGCTCTATTATTCGCCCAATCTCAATCCGCGCGTCGCCGTTGCGGTGGCAAAACATTTGAAGTCACCAGTCGAATTCATCCGCGCCAATCCGCGCGACCCACGAAACGAAGACGCGTTTCGCCCCATCAACCCGAATACGCTGGCCCCCGTGCTGGTCGAAAACGGGGTCAGCCTGTGGGAAACCGATGCCATCGCGGCGCGCCTTTCGGCCATCGCCGGCAATGACTTTTTCGCCGCTGGTGGTTTGCTGCCCGAAACGCTGCGTTGGATCAGCTGGGGCACGCACCATTTTACCAGAGCTTGCGATGCCTATTATTTTGAAAACATCATCCGCCCCAAATATATTGGCGGGCCGAAAAATGAGCCGGCGCTGGCCAGTGCCACGCAAGACCTGAAGCGCTTTGCCCCTATTTTGGATGAAATTCTAGCGAGTCGCACATGGCTGATGGACGACCGTCTGACCTATGCCGATTTCCGTGCGGCCACCGCGCTGCCATTTGCCGAAGAGGCCAAAATGCCGCTTGAGGACTATAAAAATATCGCCAAATGGCATAACCGCCTGAATGAAATTGACGCATGGCGCGACCCATTCGCCGGACTAGCCGCATAACCCCGAAGGAAATTACAAATGTCGAAAAAAGCACTCATCGTTTGGGGCGGCTGGGAAGGCCACACGCCGGAGCGCAGCGCCAACATCGCGCGGGATCTGCTGGTCAGTCACGGCTTTGAGGTGAATGTTGAAACCTCCACCAAAGCCTTCGCTGATCCTGATCTTGGCCGCTTTAGTCTCATCGTGCCGATGATTACCATGTCCACAATCGAGAAAGACGAGGTCGCCAACCTCTGCGCCACGGTTCGCGCAGGTACTGGCCTTGCCGGTTGCCACGGCATGATGTGCGATGCCTTTCGCAACGAGACCGAATATCAGTTTATGACGGGCGGCCAATGGGTGTCCCACCCCGGCAATATCATTGATTACACCGTCAACATCAGCGCCCCTACTGATCCGGTTATGGCGGGCATCACCGATTTTGCCTACAAATCTGAGCAATATTACATGCACATCGACCCCTCCAACCACGTGCTGGCAACCACCACATTCACTGATGAGCATTTTGAAGGCATAGCCGGTGTTGTTATGCCGGTCGTCTGGAAACGCCACTACGGCAAAGGCCGCGTTTTCTACTCCGCGCTCGGCCACACAGCCGATGAGTTCGCTGTGCCGCAGATGAAGACGATATTTGAAAGAGGCATGGTCTGGGCAGCGCGGTAGTTGTCGGTAAAGCAGCAATGTTGCGCCAACTCAAGCGCGATATAGTAATTATAACAAAGGGGCGACATAAATTCTCGTCGCCCCTAACTAGCTTAAGCGTGATGCCGATTCAATAACGCCTCTGCGTTGGCGATAGCTATCTTTGCGGCACTCAATGCCGAAATCGCAATGGACGCTTCCTTCGCTGACGGGTATGGGCCAGCAGGTGGTAAGTCAGCCATACCTGCTGCTTGGACCGCTGCGAATGAGAATCCCGTCGATATTTCAGCGATTCTGCCGCCGTTTACGCCAAACCACGCGGCAATATCATGCTGCCTGTCGCCTCGCCTCAGCATACCCTTCACCAAACTAGCGTCTCTGGATGTTAATGAAATTCCACTAGGTTTTGCTCTCGCCATGTAACACCTCACTTTCCAAGTTCGCGACGTTTTATAAGTTCAGATTCAAACGCATCTAGAACAAGTTCATAGGAGCCAGCGTCTTTTGATATTTTTTGTGGGTTCATAAGATGCGCGTTAATTAGCACACGATATTTTCTGACGATCGCATCAAGGCATTCTCCGATGAACTTCGCGGGGTTTTCGTCCCATCTAAGATTCCCCTTATCATCAACCGACATGAGTGCCCTAAGTCCATACACAAGCGGCATAATCAATCCATCGGGATACGCATAGTCCACTAGCCTGTTGGTGAAATGCGTCGTTGGTTTTGACTTCATGTCTTTCGCTTGTTTCACAAGTCCAGTTCGAGCGCCGAATCTGCCTTCACCATCACCATTGTAAGCATACGGAAAGGCAATATAAATTTGGTCATAAAGCTCCGGAATTTCACCAGCAATCTTCAGTGCACTGCCGATTGATGCGTTGTGCAATTCGTGAGTGTAATCCCCACTAGTTGACTTCGAAACTTGTTCGTCGCTCATTAGCCTGTTGAACTCTTCGACGCACTTTCCCTTGCTGCTATAAATAGTTTGTGGCGCAACACTTATTTCACTAGGCAGTTTAACCTTCGACAAAGGAATCCATGAAAGTGCCACTAAATCGCGGACTTTTATCTCTCCTCCGTCATTGGTCTTCCATTCGACACGATCCCTAATATATTCGGGAAGTGCCTTTCTGAGCTCGGCATAATATCCGCGCTGATTTGCTTTGGTCTCTTCGCGCAATTCGACATTATGGTTTCTGGCGGCACAAATATCGTGTAAAGACTGTACAAAGTTCTCAACGGACTCTTCATCATCAAGGTCTGAAGGCACCAATATCTCTATCGGTATAAGAAAGTTTAGAGCGCTTCCAGCCACTTCATCATTCTTGAGTTGAGTTACTTCCGAACGATATTCGTTCCAAAAATCTTTGAATTGGCTCCAGCTTTTTACTCGCTTTTGAAACTTGTCGTCGCCAATCGCCTTAGAAAGAATATAGGTACCGATGGCGAGCATGTTGTGCCCGCCGTCGAGTATTCCCTCGACCTTTGAATTCTCAAAACGAAGCTCATAGCGATTGCGTTGCAGCGATTCATAGTTTGATGTGCCGACAAGAATGCCCTTTGTCTTAAATGGGAAAGTGTCAGGCGTTTCACGGATGCTTTCAATGATATCATTTGTCACTGCACCGGATTTAGCTTCGCGCGGGTTGGCCTCTAAATCCGCCGCATCGAATAGCGAAAGCATGTTTCGCGCTCGAACAAATCCAATAATCCTCTTAACAGGCCCTTCGACCTGCTCATGGACTTGCTCAAATCTAACAATAATTTTCTCAGGGTTCATATTTAGCTCTCCAAAATAGGAGAACAATTTCGATCGGACCCAGCCGACGGCGCTTTAATAGCGCAACAGTGCCCAATCATCCGACTAGACTATCTGCTTTACAGCCATCCGGCCGCTGGGACTTTCCGAAACCATTCTCAGGTTTCATTTCAACTTCTTTTCAGAAGTGGCTCAACCTAACCCCGAACGGTTGCAATGTCAAGCAGACAATACAAATGAGTGTAAATAACGATAAACATTAGGTGCAAATAACCTGCCAAACCTACCCCTGCCTCGCCCTCAGCTCCAAAAACAACGCCGCATGGTCCAAATCGCCGCCATTTAGTTCGCCGACTAAATGTTCAAACCGATCACGTTGCAATTCCGCCAGAGGAAGCGTTGCATTGAGGTCAATTGCGGCGTCCAACAGGTTGTTTAAGTCCTTCAATTGGAACACTGAACGGCCACCCGGAACAAAGTTTTCATCCTCCATCCGTGCGCCATGCTGCTGCATAATCACGCTATCAGCAAAGCCGCCAGCGAGTGCCGTTCGCAGCGCTCCCTTGGAAAGGCCGGCCTTTTGAGCCAATAAAATGGCCTCTGCCACCGCCCCAATGGTGATGGCAACAATGCCTTGATTGGCTAATTTGGCAATCTGGCCGCAACCTGCGGGGCCAACATGCGTGGGCCTGCCCATCGCCGAAAGCACTGATTTTGCTGCGTTAAATGCAGCTTCCTCGCCGCCAGCCATAATCGCCAGCGAGGCCAAATCCGCGCCCTTGGTGCCGCCGCTTACCGGAGCGTCCAATGCGTTGATGTTCATCGCCTCAAGCATAGCAAAATGTGCCCGCGCCTCGCTCGGTTTGATCGAACTCATGTCAATCAGTGTGGTTCCCGCACCCATATGTGACGCCACGCGCTCGTCAAACATTAGCTGGCTAACAGATGGCCCGTCCGAAAGCATAGTAATGACGAAATCCGCGCCCGTCACCGCCTCTTGCGCGCTCTCTGCGACCTTGCCGCCGAATGATTCCAGGGCCTCAGCCTTGGATTTCGTTCGGTTCCACGCGGTGACAGCAAAGCCTGCGGTCAATAAATTGCGTGCCATCGGAAAGCCCATCAGGCCGATACCTAAAAATGCAATGATGGGCTTACTCATCCCGCTGCCGCTCCGTTGACTGTCAGAAACACCGAATAAAGCGACTGCCGCGCTGTGATAAACAGCCGGTTGCGCTTTGGCCCGCCAAAGCACACATTGGAAACCATCTCCGGAATTTTCACCTTGCCAATCAGCGTGCCGTCCGGATCATAGCAATGCACCCCATCGCCCGCACTGGTCCAAATGCGGCCCTCAAGGTCCACACGGAATCCATCAAACAGCCCGTTGGTGCAGGTGGCGAACACACCTTGGTCGCTCAGCACCACGCCGCTCACGCCAAATTTGCGAATGTGTTTGGGACCATTGGCCTGATGCGTCACGCCCGTATCGGCGATATAGAGCGTCTTTTCATCCGGCGAAAACGCCAGCCCGTTTGGCTTTTCAAAATCCGAAGTCACGCGGGTGATGCCGCCCTTGGTATCCACGCAGTAGACATGGCAGCCGTCCTGCTCTTGGCTCTGCCGGTCGCCCTCATAGTCAGTCAAAATGCCGTAGCTCGGGTCCGTAAACCAAATCGTGCCGTCGCGGCGCACCACCACATCATTGGGCGAATTGAGGCGCTTGCCATCAAAGCTATCAGCGATAACCGTGATGGAGCCGTCATGTTCGGTGCGCGTCACGCGCCGTGTCAGATGCTCGCACGTCACCATGCGGCCTTGGTGGTCGACGGTATTTCCATTACAAAAGTTTGACGGCTTGCGCAGTTCCGAAACCGATCCATCGGTTTCGTCAAAGCGCATCAGCCGGTTATTGGGAATATCCGAAAATACCAGATAGCGCCCCGCCGCAAACCATGTCGGTCCCTCAAGCCAGCGCCCGCCCGTCCACAGCCGCTCGACCGCGACATGGCCGACAAAACAGCTTTCGAAGCGCGGGTCCAAAGTTTCAAAACCTGTGCCTTCAACATCACCGAACATGGGGCTTTCCGTCCAAAATTTGATTTTCAATGTTATCGCTATCATTAGCACGGTCCGTGCTAGCCGCAAGCGTTCTCCGTGCGCTTTCCGCACGGTTTCCGGGCAGTCTCCGGGCGGTTGACGACCACTTCTCGGGCGCTTGGCGTATCCAACTCGGCCACTTGCCGATCGCTGTGCAAATATGATTTTGCACCCTTGAGCCTAGCGCGTGGTAGCGCTAACATCAGTTGTGGGATTTCAGATCGGGGCACATGGATAAGCAAGACTCACCCAAACTCAATGATGGTCAAATGCCAACGATGGCAGATGTCGCCCGCCATGCGGGGGTGTCGTCCATGTCAGTCTCGCGGGCATTAAAAGATGGCAATCTGGTATCAGAAGCCACCCGCCTGCGCATCTTTGCGGCCATCGATGAACTGGGCTATGTGCTTGATTTATCAGCAGGAAGTCTCTCCTCCAAACGCACAGGCTTTGTCGCGGCCATCATTCCATCCATCAATAATTCAAACTTTTCTGACACCGCCCGCGGCATTACCGATGCACTGGAAAAGACCGGATTGCAGCTTTTGCTGGCCTACAATGACTATTCCATCGAGCGCGAAGAGCGGCTGATTGAAGCCATGCTGCGCCGCCGCCCCGAAGGCATGATTCTTACCGGCGGACACCATACCGAGCGGGCACGACGAATGCTGGAAAACGCAGGTATCCCCATCGTCGAAACCTGGGATTTGCCTGCAAAACCCATCGACCAAGTGGTCGGTTTTTCCAATGCGGAAGCCATGAATCTACTGGTTAAGTCATTGGCAAATAAAGGTTATCAGCGTTTCGCCTATATCGGTGGGACCACGGAACGAGACACCCGTGGCAACCAGCGCCGGTCCGGTTTTTTGACCGCCATTGAAGAGCTTGGCCTGCCGGAAGGGCGGCTGGTCTCCTTCGGCGTGCCCCCTATTTCCATGGAGCAAGGGGCCCAGGCCTTGGGCAATGTTTTGGACCAATGGCCAGATACGCAAGTGGTGGTTTGCGTCTCTGACCTCTCGGCTTTTGGTGCTTTAATGGAGTGCAACAGGCGCGGATTATCGGTCCCAAAAGACATCGCTATCGCCGGTTTTGGCAATTATGAAATCGCCGCCTGGTCGCATCCGCGAATCACATCGGTGGATATTGAATGCTATGAAATCGGCAAATTAGCCGCACAAAAACTGTTCCAAACCATCCAAAATCCTAACGTTGAAGGGCGGCACGAGCTTGTCCTGACAAAAATCCGCGTTGTCGAACGCGAAAGCACATGAGGCTATAAGTGTCTGAATATACTGTCGAATCCGTGAAGTTGACCCATGAAGGCGCGCTGGCTTTGCTCCATGCTGGCATTGCTAAAGCCAAAGCCATTGGCGTTCCGCAGTGCATCATCGTGGTGGATGCCAGCGGCGAAGTTTTGGCCTCCGTGCGCATGGATGGCGCGAAGTTTTTGAGCCTGCGCACCGCCCACACCAAGGCTCGCACGGCTGCATCTTCCAACAATATGACAGGTGCCTTGGGCAATGAAGCCGCGCTCGCCGCCTCGATTTCCTCCAAGGGCGCGATGACCATATTGAAGGGCGGCCTGCCCATCCGATTTAACGGTAAGTTAGCGGGTGGCATCGGCGTCGGCTCTGGCACAGGCGACGAAGATATTGAGGTCGCCCGCGCGGCACTGGCTGCTATTGGCGCGGATGCCGTCTAGCTGAAATCAAGCTGTACTTTCATAGACTTAGACCGGTCGTTGGCCGCTTCAAACGCAGCGGTCGCGTCTGCCATCGGATAGATTCCCGTCAATAAAGGCTTCAAATCCACGCGCCGTTTATTGATAAGTTCCACGGCCAGTGCGAACTCTTCATGGAAACGGAAAGAGCCGCGAATTTCAAGCTCTTTGGAGACAATGAGATTTTGCGGAATGGAAACATCGCCGCCCAGCCCAAGCTGCATAATTATGCCCCTCGGCTTCAGGACATCAATGCCGGAGCGCAAGCCCCGTTCATTGCCGGAAGCCTCAAACATCACGTCAAAATAGCCCTTATTTGCGCTGAATTCCGCCAATTGCTCGGGGTTTTCGGCCACATTTATCACGCGGTCCGCTCCGACTTTTAGCGCCATCGCAAGCACGCCTGCCATCACATCAGTGGCCACAATCTCTGCTGCACCATGCGCCCGCGCTGCAACAATGCACAGCGCGCCAATGGGTCCACAGCCGGTGACGAGCACACGCTTGCCCAACAACGAACCAGCACGATTGACGGCATGGAGTGTTACTGCAAACGGTTCGGCAAACGCTGCTTCGTTGATTGAAACGCCATCATCGACCTTGTGGCACTGGAAACTTTGCGCTACCAAATGCTGGCTAAAAGCGCCTTGAATATGCGGCATCCGCATAGCACTGCCATAAAAGCGCATATCAAGGCATTGGTTTTGCTGGCCTTTTTGACAATAGATGCAAATGCCGCAAGATTTACTCGGCGAGACCGCAACACGATTTCCGACTGCAAGGCCGGATACGCCCGCGCCAAGTGCTGTAATGGTCCCTGCAATTTCATGGCCCAAAATCATCGGCTCTTTGAGACGAATGGTGCCAAAACCACCGTGATTATAATAATGCAAATCCGAGCCACAAATGCCGCCCGCCTGTATCGCCACCGCGACTTCTCCAGGGCCGGGTGCAACGATTTCGCGCTCTTCTATCCGCAAATCCTTGGCAGCGTGAATGACAATTGCCTTCATGAAACTCTCCTCACGCGACAGGTGTATGCAATGGCTGCCCGGCAAAATGCGCGGCTAAATTATCGCGAACTAAGTTGCCCATTGCCTTGCGGGTTTCCACAGTTCCAGAAGCGTGATGAGGCTGAAGCACCACGTTTGGCATCGTGAAAAAACGCGGGTTGATGTTTGGCTCATTCAAGAAAACATCCAGCCCCGCAGACTTTATGGACTTCGCCTCCAGCGCATCCAAAAGTGCTGCCTCATCGACCGTCGAACCGCGCGAAACATTGACCAGAATTCCATCAGGACCAAGTGCCTCAAGCATTTGTTTATTAATGATATTTTTAGTTCCTTCGCCGCCTGCGAGAGTAACAATGAGGAACTCATTATCGCGTGCCAGCGCCAACAATGATGGCTCAAACTTGTAGGGCAATTCAGTTTTCATGTTTCGGGCATAGTAGGATATTTCGCAGTCAAATGCCGCCAGCCGCTTGGCAACTGCCGCGCCGATACGGCCCATTCCGGCGATACCAACTTTCTTGCCGCTTACCCGCGTAACCAGAGGCAGACCGCCTTGTGGCCACGCGCCAGCACGCACCAAAGCATCGCCCTGCGGCACTCGGCGCGCGGCGGCCAGTAGTAGTGCGACACCAATATCAGCCACATCGTCAGTCAATACGTCTGGTGTATTTGTCACCTTGATGTTACGAGCCTGCGCCGCCCTCAAATCCACCGCATCCGTCCCAACGCCAAATACCGAAATGATCTCCAAATTGGGCAGCGCCGCGATCAAATCGGCCCCCGCACCCAAATCGCCGCGCGTGGCAACTGCTCGCACAGATGCACCATGGGCGCGTAGAAATCCGTCCCTGTCTGACGCCTCCCACAGGCGCAGCACGTCATAATTTTCCTCGAAATAATCAAGATCCCATTGCGGATAGGCTCCGGTCATCAGTAATGTGGGTCGGGCCATAATTGCTTCCAAAATTCACCTTGTCACATGATTATGTTATCGCTAACATTGCTGTCAAGGCGAAATTGAAATCACGGAATTTGGACTATAAAAATATGACGGCATTGTTTGATTTGACTGGAAAACGGGCGCTTATCACCGGTTCGGGCCAAGGCATTGGGTATGCAATTGCCCAAGGACTAGCGGCTCACGGCGCAGAGATTGTCCTTAACGGTCGCACCGCTTCGCGTGTCGAGGAGGCTGTGACGGCGCTGCGCAAGACCGGAGCAAATGTCACCGCTGCGGCGTTTGATGCAACCGATGCGGCGGCTGTGGCGGCTGGCGTCAATCATGTCGAAGAGAACCTAGGGCCGATTGATATTCTTATTAACAATGCCGGAATGCAGTTTCGTGCGCCATTAGAAGATTTTCCCGTCGATAAGTGGCAGGAATTATTACAGACCAATATTTCCAGTGTGTTTTTTGTCGGCCAAGCCGTCGCGCGCCATATGATAAAGCGAGGTACGGGCAAAATTGTAAACATAGCGTCGGTACAAAGCGAACTGGCACGGCCAAACATAGCGCCTTACACTGCCACCAAAGGCGCAGTGCGCAATCTCACCAAGGGTATGTGCACCGATTGGGCGAAATATGGGTTAAATATCAACGCGATAGCGCCGGGATATTTCAAAACACCACTCAATCAAGCGCTGGTAGACAATCCGGAATTCTCGTCATGGCTAGAAAAGCGCACTCCAGCTGGTCGCTGGGGCAATGTTTCCGAACTTATTGGTGCGGCGGTGTTCCTGTCTTCAGATGCAGCCTCTTTTGTGAATGGACATATTCTCTATGTTGACGGCGGCATTACAGCATCGCTCTAAAGTGGGGCCGGTCATCGTGATGGGCGTGTCCGGTTGCGGAAAGTCCAGTGTTGGGCTGGCGATAGCCAACCATTTTGGCGTACCTTTCATTGAAGGCGATGCGCTGCATCCACCAGCAAATATCGCCAAAATGTCGTCTGGCACGCCGCTCAATGATGACGACCGGTGGCCGTGGCTGGATATTGTTGCTGCTCGATTGGCGTCAGAAACTATGGTCCACGGTGGTGCAGTTGCCAGTTGTTCGTCGTTAAAAGGGGTTTATCGCGATCGTTTGGAGGCGGGTGCAAGCGTAAGCACCAAGTTTATATTTTTGAACTGCTCACGAGAAACGCTGGAGCGAAATCAGTCCGTCCGTAAAGGTCATTTTATGCCGCCTGCGCTTTTGGATAGTCAGTTGAAAACACTCGAACCGCCGGTTGGTGAAACCCGCGCAATTTGGATTGATGGTAACCAACGGTTTGAAGTGATATTAGCATCCATCGTTCAAGCGCTCGCGACAGAAGGCTAAATTTATGGCTGGTCAAGATATGAAAGTTGCCGTCATTGGTGCTGGGCTGATGGGTTCTGCCATTGCAGTGCGCCTGCTCGAATGCGGTGTTATCGTCTCTGTGTTCGATCTGGACTCGGCAAAAGTCGCTGCATTGGTCGATAAGGGTGCACAGGCCGCCTTAACCGTCGCGACAGCAACATCTTCCAGTGATTTTGTCATTCTCAGCCTCAATCACGCTCATATTGTTCGCAGCGTTGTATTTGGAAAGGATGGCGTGGCAAGCGCTGGTAACGCGTCTAAGCTGCTCATTGATATGAGTTCGATTGATCCGAAAGACACCGCTGATATGGCGATTGCGTTGCGAGATCAGACCGGCATGGCGTGGGTTGATTGCCCACTTTCCGGCGGCGTACCGGGCGCTCTCGGCGGGCGGCTGACTATAATGGCAGGTGGTTCACCTGATGATTTTGAACGCGCACGGCCAGTGATGCATCGTCTTGCAGCAAACTACACCTTGATGGGACCAAACGGGGCAGGACAGACGGTTAAACTCATCAACCAGCTATTTTGCGCCGTGCAATTTCAGGCTGTTGCCGAGGCCGTGAAACTGGCGGAGGCTGGTGGCGTTGATGCCTCTGCAATTCCCGCCGCTCTCAAAGGCGGCCGGGCCGATAGCGCCATTATGCAGGAGTTCATGGCCAAGTTCGCACGACGGGATTTTAGCCTCACAGGCCGTATTGATAATATGATGAAAGACTTGAGCTCACTACAAGATTTTGCAAAGGCAACAGCGACACCACTGCCAATGACATCGTCGGTGATTGATATTCACCGTGTGCTTATGGATGCAGGATTAGGGGCAAATGACACCGCCGAAATAATGCGATTAATGGATGGCGAGATTGCAGAGGAATAATTTCGATTACGGTTCCTGGTTGCGCAACTTGCTACCGGTATTAGTGAGAAGTCGGTATGGAAACTGCACTTTTTTCCAGCTTTAATCTCTCAATGCGTGGCAAGCAGCGCAATTTTTCTTGCTAATTTGAAAACAGCCCCAAAAAAGAATCCGCTTTGTGCTGCAATGCAACCAGTGTATAGACCTGCGCTTAGAAGGCCCGCACAATATGAAATGCCCGGCCATGAGCTCCAAGGATGGCGTGTTAATTTACCGCTGCATAAAGCTGAAAAATCATCATGAATCATAGCGATAACTCCGTTGAAACCTTCGCGGATACTAAAAGCGGCCACCATGCCAAAGGCTCCTTTTTTGGCCTTGCCGTCGGTTCCATAGGGGTCGTTTATGGCGATATCGGAACCAGCCCGCTCTATGCGGTGCGTGAATCCCTCCATCATGCAGCGGCAGACGGCATCACACGCTCAGAGGTTATTGGTGTTATTTCGTTGATGTTATGGGCGCTTACGCTCGTTGTGACACTAAAATATGTTATTTTGATTATGCGTGCCGACAATGGCGGCGAGGGCGGCACATTGTCTTTAATGGCGCTGGCGCAAAAATCGCTTGGTCGTGGCATGAATATTGCGTTTTATCTCGGCGTTGCAGGCGCTGCGCTGTTTTATGGCGATAGCGTGATCACGCCTGCGGTTTCCGTGCTTTCCGCTGTTGAAGGGTTCGGCGTTGTCGTGCCTTCGCTACAGCGTTTCGTACTTCCCGCTTCACTGGTGATTATTGTGCTACTTTTCTCGGTGCAAAGCCGAGGTACCGCCAAAGTGGCGGCGTTTTTTGGACCAGTCATGGTCATCTGGTTTGCCGTGCTTGGACTATTGGGCATACGGCATATCGCCGATGATCCGCAAATTTTTTACGCGCTTAATCCCATCAATGCCATTGAGTTTATGACGAGCCACGGCGTTGTCGGCCTTACTGTGTTGGGATCAGTATTCTTGGCGGTCACAGGCGCGGAAGCGCTTTATGCCGATATGGGCCATTTTGGCCGCTCCCCCATTCGCTGGGCGTGGGCAAGCTATGTATTTCCGCTTTTGGCACTTAATTATCTTGGCCAAGGCGCAATGATTTTGCAGCATCCGGAAACCGTAGAAAATCCATTCTTCCTGATGGCGCCGGATTGGGCCTCAATTCCGCTGGTTATTCTGTCATGTTTTGCTGCTGTTATTGCCAGCCAAGCGGTTATCACCGGCGCTTTCTCGCTGACATCGCAGGCCGTACAGCTCGGCATTTTGCCGCGTCTTGAAATTCGGCACACTTCTGAGACATTGGCAGGCCAGATTTATCTGCCTAAAATTAACCGGCTGATTTTCGTCGGCGTGATCTTGCTTGTGCTTCTGTTCCAAACATCGTCATCGCTCGCATCGGCCTATGGTATTGCCGTGACCGGCGCAATGCTCGCGGATGCCGGCTTGATGGTGCTGGTCATTTCCCGAGTCTGGAAATGGGGCATTTGGCCAGCTGTGGCCATTATGACGCCGTTTATTTTGATCGACCTTGCCTTCTTTGGGGCCAATCTTTTGAAGCTGCTGGATGGCGCGGCGTTGCCACTTGGCTTTGCCGTTTTCCTCATGGTTGTGATGTGGACATGGGTGCGTGGTTCAAAAATCATCTCGGATAAGTCCCGCCGTGAAAGTGTGCCGCTGGATGATTTAACTAAGATGTTGACGAAGAAGCCGCCACAGCGCGTGTTGGGAACAGCGGTGTTTTTGACCGCTGACCCAGAGACCGCGCCAACGGCTTTGATGCATAATCTCAAGCATAATCACGTATTGCATAAGACCAACATTTTGCTCACCATCCGCACAGCCACAGTGCCATTTGTGCCGGAATCGGAGCAGATAACCGTGGAAACACTGTCAGAAGATTTCCGCCGGATTGTTGCTAATCTTGGTTATATGCAATCGCCTCGCATCCCGCACATTCTGGCGGCTGCGCGGCGCAAGGGTTGTGAGTTTGAACTGATGCAAACATCATTCTTCCTCGGCCGCCGCACCATCAAAGCATCTGCGCAATCGGGTATGCCGCTGTGGCAGGACGGTCTGTATATCGCGCTGGCAAGATCTGCCGCCAATGCGACCGACTTCTTCCATATTCCCTATAATCGCGTGGTGGAAATGGGCAGCCAGGTTACGGTATAACTCACTGGCGTGGCCAGCTAGAGCAATTTTCTTGCGCTTCAGGTGCTCATGGACGTGATGTCCATTCCGCTCCGGTTCTCAAAAAATCACTCTATGTGACTCACGCCAGCAAGTTCTACCATTGCCAAATTCGTAACGTCTTTTAACTTACCGCTGATCGCCCTTGCGCATCCGCTTTTCGAGGTTGCGCAGGGCCAGTGACAGACCAATTGTCATGACCAGGTAAATATAAGCCACTATCGAATAAGTCTCGAAAAAACGGAATGAGCCGGAGGCATAGACTTTGCCGAGCTGGGTGATATCCGCAACGCCGAGCACGGAAACGAGCGATGAATCCTTGACCATGGCGATAAAATCATTGCCCAAAGGCGGCAAGATGGTGCGGATGGCTTGCGGGAAGACTACGAAACGAAAGCGTTGCCAGCCGGAAAGGCCGAGCGATTTCGCTGCTTCAATCTGGCCCTTATCAACCGCCTGAATGCCCGCACGAAAGACTTCCGACAAGAAGGCAGAATAGCCAATCATCAGCGCCACAATGGCCCGCCACATGAGCGGAAAGTCGCGGATTATCATTGGCTCTATCAGCCCGATTTTTTGCAGTGGTGCGCTTAGGAAATTCCACGTTGCAACGATCGCTGGCGCGCCGACGAAGGCGATGTAAAACAGCAGCACCAACATCGGAATGCCGCGTATGACCTCGACGTAAAACCTTGTGATCTGCCTTAAGACTTTGAAGCGTGAAAGGCCGAATGTTGCCAAGCTAAGGCCCATGAGGCAGGACAAAAAGAAGGCGATAATTGTGACGAAAAGCGTGGTCCACACGCCTCTCACCACAGTGGTGAAAAGTTGATAGTAGAGCCCGTTGGCGGCAATCAAAATCGCCAGCACAAAGCCTATCATGGTGACGGCTACCAGCCACCAGGGAAACTCATCTTGCTGTTGGTTCGGCGCGCCCGACATGAAAAAACCGGCAGCGCGAGGCCGCCGGTCAAATTCCCATTATTGTCCGAACTTGTAGTCAACAAACCACTTTTTGTTGAGACCGTCCAATGTGCCGTCAGCCTTGAGCGCGGCAATTGCCAGATTGATTGGTGCGACAAGGTCCGAATCTTTAGTGAAAATAAAGCCGAAATCCTCGGTGCCGAGCGGGCCGCCGATGAGTTTAAGTCCGCCATTGGAGGCGTCCACATAGCCTTTGCCGGATGTTCCATCGGTCAAAACCGTATCCACATCGCCGGCCTTCAGAGCCTGAACAGTTGCGCCGAATGTTTCGAAGAGCTTTATGCGCGGATTGTCTTCCTTGCCATCCAGCACTTCGTAAACAGCGGTATAAAACGGCGTTGTGCCTGCCTGCGCGCCGACCAGGCCTGCGGTAAACGCACCGAATGTCTTGGCATCGGTGAAGCGGCTTTCATCGCCGCGCACCAGCATGAACTGCTCTGAGCGCATGTAAGGGTCCGAGAAATCCACCTTGGCTTTGCGCTCTTCCTTAATGGTGATGCCGGTCATGCCAATGTTATACTGACCATCAGAAACGGCCTGAATCATCGCATCCCACGAGGTGTTTTGATATCTAATCTTGAAATTCAAACGCTTGGCGATTTCGTTCATCGCATCATATTCCCAGCCGATTTGGTTCCCGGTTTTCGGATCCACAAATTGCAGCGGTGGGTAAGCGTTTTCCGTAACCACGATGACTTCCTTGCCGCCGAGATCTGGTAGATCAGCAGCGAATGTTGGCAATGCGGAAACGAGTGTTGCTCCTGCAACAAGGGTAAAAAGCGAGCGGCGCGTGAACATGGATAGTCTCCCTGAGATATAAATTTGTCCGTTAAGTCAATTTTGCGCAATCTGTCACGGGAGTCCATAGCCGCGCAAGGGTAGGACTTATAAATATGCTGCGGCTAATGGAATATCATGCCTTTTGAAACACAAAAGCGCGAACCAAAACTTCCGGCTCTGCGATGGTAAAGGCACGAAATGGCGGACTGGTTTCGATGTGTTGCCAGACGCCTTGCTGTACCAATTGATCCAAGACTACGCCGAATCCGCCGCTTTCAAAAATACTGTCGCGAATGGTGAAGATGCCGTGACCGCCCTTGGCGAGAACGCGCGCCAGCTCATAAAGTGATGAGGCAGGGGCATGGCCAGCGGTGAAAACGCCGGTGCAAATAAATGCAGCAAAGCTGCCATCGGCAAAGGGCAGCGATTTGCCAAGTTCTGCTTCAAACAAGGTGCTGTAACCGCCGCGCCGCTTGGCGGCCTCCAGCATATTGGGCGACATGTCGATGCCGCAGATGTTCCCATAGCACAGTGCGCTAAGCAGTGGCCCGCTGAGGCCAGTACCGCAACCGGCATCCAATATTGGTCCCGCATCCGGCTTCATATAGCGGGCCAGCCAGCTGGCGATTACAAAGGGCAGGCAATAGCCAAGCTCCAACGTCTCGCGGTCATAGCTTGTCGCCCATAATTGATAGGCAGCCGTAAGTGCATCCGGCGTTTTGGCCGCATAGACTTGGGCAAGGGCGGTGCTGGTATCGTTCATGCACACGAGACTGCACCAAATCTCACAAAAGAAAAAGGGCGCGAAAAACGCGCCCTTTCAAAATCTAAACAGGCTTTATATTCAAGCCTTTGGAGCCACCTTGCGTGGATCCTTGCGCTCAAGAATACGAGCGGCCTTACCAGTGCGGCCACGAAGGTAGTACAGCTTGGCGCGACGAACGCGACCACGGCGAACCACTTCAACGCCTTCTACCAATGGTGAAATGATCGGGAACACGCGTTCCACGCCTTCGCCATAGGACAGCTTGCGCACTGTGAAATTTTCATTGATGCCGGCGCCGGAGCGGCCGATGCATACGCCTTCATAAACCTGCGTACGTGAACGTTCGCCTTCCTTAACCTTGACGGATACTTTCAAAGTATCGCCCGGGCCGAAGTTTGGCAGCGTACGGATGGCTTCGATCTTGGCTTTTTGCTCTTGGTTGAGCTGTTGAATGATGTTCATCGGTAGTACTCTTTCTTATTCAAACAGCCAGAGCGTCCTCACTCGTTTGCCCGTCACTCAAGCAGGCAGACTATGCCTTGAGGTTCAAAGCAGGGGCGACTTCGCAGTCTATGTGTTAATCCGAAGGTCAGCTTGGTATTCCAAGTCCGCTTTCGCGGGGGTCGATACACTAGTAAGGAGGGATTGTCACGGGGGCGAAGCTATTTTTTCTCTTGCCGTTGTTTGCTTAGTAAATCGGGGCGTCTTTGGCGCGTGATTTCGAGCGATTGGTCATACCGCCATTCCGCAATTTTCTTGTGATTTCCGGATGTTAGCACATCCGGAATGGAGCGCCCTTCAAACACCGGCGGCTTGGTAAAATGCGGATATTCCAGCAGCCCGCCTTCGAAACTTTCCGCCTCGCCGGAGCTTTCATTGCCCATAACGCCCGGCAAAAGCCGGGTAATCGCGTCTAAAACGATCAAAGCTGCCGGCTCGCCGCCGGAAAGAACATAATCACCGATGGAAACTTCCTCCAGTTGCCTCGCTTCGATCACCCGCTCGTCCACGCCCTCAAAACGGCCGCAGACGATGATAACGCCGGGGCCATTGGCCAGTTCACGCACGCGGGTTTGGCTGAGCGGCTTGCCGCGCGGGGACATGAGCAGGCGCGGGCGCTCGTCTTGCACCACGCTGTCAATTGCCAGCGCCAGCACATCGGCGCGCATCACCATGCCTGCGCCGCCGCCGGCGGGGGTATCATCGACATTTTTGTGTTTGCTGAAGGCAAAGTCGCGGATTTGCACGGGTTCAATCGTCCAAGTGCCTTTTTCCAAGGCACGACCAGCCATAGACGCGCCCAAATGGCCGGGAAACATCTCGGGATACAGCGTAAGAATGGTCGCCCTGAAACTCACTCTTGATGTCCCTCGGGGTCTATTTCATTATGCGGGCCTTCGCCGTCTTCAACGATGAGGCCGGCGGCAATTGGGTCAACTATCAGATATTGCTGGGCAATATTCACCGTCGGTACGGCGGCCTTGCTGAACGGGATGGCGACGGCCTTTGCGCCAGATTTGACGATTTCCAAAATATCACCCGCGCCGAAGTTAAACACACCAGAGACTTTGCCCAAATCCGCACCGTCCAAATCTCGCGCGGCTAGGCCAATGAGATCGGAATGCAGGAAATCATCGTCATCAGAGGCGGAAATCATGGATTTATCGACAAAAAGCTCGGTTCCGGTGAGCTTTTCGGCCATTGTGCGGTCATTTATGCCCTTGAATTTGACAATCACCACCTCTTTGGAAGGTCTTGATGTCACCACCTCGAAACTGCGACCTTCCTTGTCATAGAGCGGGCCATACGCAGAAAACCCTTCCGGATCAGCGGTGTAGCTTTTCACGCGCAGCTCGCCTTTGAGGCCTTGGGCTGCGCCAATTATGGCCAAAAGGATGGGATTTTGCGGTTTCAAGCGATTTTCTGCCTTAAAAATGAGGTTTCCGGCTGACTATCACATTCATCTCTTCACGCAAAGGTAACCTTGAGCGGTGAGAATGACACTATGAGCCAAGAATTCATCGTTCCCGCCACGCCTGAGCTTTTGGCAATCCGTGCCAAATGGCTGGATTTGCTGCGCTTTGGCAAGCGGTTCTCGCAGCATACGCTGGATGCTTATGAGCGCGATACGCGGCAGTTTTTCGAATTTTTGTGCCAGCATTTGGGAAAATTGCCTGCGCTATCAGACCTTAAGGCATTGAAACCAATCATCTTTCGCTCGTTTCTAGCCAAGCGTCGCAATGACGGGGCGGGGGCCAGAACTTTAGGGCGCGGGCTAGCGGGGATACGCTCGTTCCTCAAGCATTTGGAGCGTGAGGGCGAGGTGAACGCTGCTGGATCGCGGGCGGTGCGTGCGCCAAAACAGCCGAAATCCCTGCCAAAGCCGCTGCAAGTGGACCAAGCGCTGAATGTGGCGGCAAGTGCCGGTGATTTTAATGATGAGCCGTGGATTGCGGCACGTAACAGCGCGGTGCTGACGCTGCTTTATGGCTGCGGTTTGCGTATATCCGAAGCGCTGTCGCTGACGCCAGAGATGGTGGCGAACAGTCCCAAAACGCTTATCATCAAGGGTAAAGGCAACAAGACGCGCATGGTGCCGATGTTGGGTGTGGTTAGTCAAGCCATTGATCTTTATATGAAATCCTGTCCGTTTCACTTAGCCCAAACCGAACCTTTGTTTCGCGGCGCTAAAGGAGGCACGCTGCAAGCGGCGATCATCCAGCGGGAAATGGTGAAGCTGCGCGGCGGGCTGGGGCTGCCGGATAGCGCCACGCCTCATGCGCTGCGGCATTCGTTTGCCACGCATCTTTTGGCACGGGGCGGAGACCTTCGCTCCATACAAGAACTGCTTGGCCACGCCAGCCTTTCGACGACGCAAATCTATACCGGTGTCGATACATCCCGGCTGTTAGGGGCATGGGCGGCGGCGCATCCAAGAGCCTGACAAAAATGTGCTTAGTGGACAGCATGAGACCCGCACGAATATGATGCGGAGTTGATGCGCCAACCGCCCGGAGATCGCCCGGAGATAGTGCGGGAGACGCACGAATATGGTACAGACTTCAGAAATTTCTAAAATGCTCGAATTTCACAGTCTGTTTTAACTTTTTGTCTGCTTTTGGCGGTTACGCTTTGCGTCATGATCGCATCATTCACACTCGCCCGAATCACCCGCGCGCCGGATTTCGCCTTTCGCGTCATCGCCGCTGCCAATGTTTTGTTCTTCGCCAGCTTTCTGGCCATAGCAATTTTTGCCGTCGGTAAAGTTCACGCCGCAGATGCCGCGCCTGTTGCCTGCGCGGGACATAATTTGATGGACACACTGCCCGCAGAGACGCTGGCGAAAATCAATGCGGAAGCAGCGGCCACCAAGAACGGCGAAGGCCGCTTGTGGAAAATTGAAAAGGCCGGGCTGAAGCCATCCTATCTTTTCGGCACCATGCACATGACCGACCCGCGCGTGATCGACCTGACACCGGAAGCGCAGAAGGCCTATGACGGGGCTGACACTGTGGTGATTGAAACCACGGAAATTCTGGATGAGAAGAAGGCGTCGTTGGCGCTGCTTGCCAAGCCAGATTTGATGATGTTCACCGATGCGACTACGCTGTCTTCGCTGGTGGACCCTAAGGATTTGCCTGCCTTTGAAAAGGGCATGGCGGAACGCGGTATGCCGCTGGCGGCTATCAATAAAATGAAGCCGTGGATGATCATGGGTCTGGTGGCGCTACCCGCCTGCGAGATGGCCCGCAAGAAAAGCGGCGCGCCGTTCTTAGATATTAAGCTGGCTAAAGATGCGCAAAGTTCCGGCAAGAAAATTGACGGATTGGAGACCATGCTGGAGCAGGTCAATGCCATTAATTCACTGCCAAACGATTTGAGCGTGAAAAGTCTTGTCGATACCATCAAGCTTGGCAACAAAATTGAGGATGTGATGGAGACGATGATCGCGCTCTACACTGAAGGCAAGATTGGCACCATCATGCCGTTTGCCAAATACGTCATCCCGCAAAGTGATGAGAGCAAAGCCTATAGTGATGACTTTGAGGAAAAGCTCATCCACATCCGCAACCAGACCATGGCCACCCGTGCTGATAAAATATTAGCAGACGGCAATGCCTTCATCGCCGTCGGCGCGATGCATTTGGTGGGCGACAAGGGTCTTGTCGAAAAATTCCGCGCGGCTGGTTATACCGTGACCGCAGCGGGGATGTGAGAGCGATATCGCTTACTGAGTTTACGGCTTAACAGTCGATTTTCCACCGACACTGAGCCATTCAGCGCCGTTCTTAGGTGACTGGATTTTAGAAATGCGGACGCTGGATTTCTCGACGGGAAGCACGGCCGGGTTCAAATTATCGAGCACATAATCGCCGCCGTCTGTTCTGACCAATAGTACCACATGGGCTTCCACGCCGCTATAGCCCATCGCAAGCAGGGTATTTTCTGGCCGGTAGCCGCGTGACAAGAGTGCCGCACGTTTGGCAATGGCGAAATCTTCACAATCGCCGATCTTGGCACCATAGCTCCAGCGATCCCGCACACCGAACTGTTCCTCGTCACGCATTGGCTTTATGCGATGATTGACTGACGAGTTAACGGCATTGAGCGCACCAAGGGAAAGCGACTGAAGTTTTGCGCTGCCCTTGTTTAGGCGGCAATCAAAGGGGCGCTTTTTGCAATATTCCATGTGACCGAAAGGCCTGCTGGTGGCGCTGCCTGTATTGAGCCATGCCGAAGAGCAAGCTGGCAGCGCTTGAACAATCAAACTTGTCGAGATAGCAAAAAGCCATGCCATTGATTTATTTACACTGATGGTTTTTCTCATAACGTTTAGATTATCCTCCAGCCCTGCTGTCCCGAGGCGGTTAAACTCACATGTTAAGCCCAGTTGCAGCATTGTGGCCCGCTGCTATTTTGGGAGTGCAACACAAAAAAGGGGACGTGTCACCACATCCCCTTAGTTATTTATTCAGTGCTAACGCACAAAGTTGTTATTGA
>JAYTVD010000089.1:0-6085 GCA_043744175.1 Phyllobacteriaceae bacterium | reverse complement strand
GACAAAGTCATTGCCTGTGCCAGCGTCGATTTGGTCATTGCCTGCATCGCCCCAAATGACGTCATTGCCGTCGCTGCCGGAGAGATAATCATTACCATTGCCGCCATAGAGAGTATCGTTTCCGGCTTCGCCGAACAAGCCGTCGTTGCCCTCGCCTCCGATAAGAACGTCGTTGCCATCGCCGCCAAATAGGGCATCGTTGCCGATCATGCCTTGCAGATTATCATTGCCAGCCAGGCCAAAAAGCTGATCGTCGCCAGTATTACCATACAGAACGTTGGCCGCTCCAGAGCCGATAATCACGTCGTTAGAAGTTGAACCATAGACATTTTCAATGCCTGTGAGCGTGTCGCCATCTGAGGCTGTGCCATTGGTTAAATTGATGTTCATGCCGACTGTTGAGGTTGTGTAGTCTGCACGATCGATTCCATCGCCGCCATTGATGATGTCAGCGCCAGCATCGCCGCGCAGGATGTCATTACCAAGGCCGCCTAGAAGAGTGTCGTTGCCTACGCCACCGTAGAGGTTGTCATTGCCAGCGCCGCCTGAAAGAACGTTTGCGATTGCGCTACCGATGAGTATGTCATTGCCAGAACCGCCAGTGGCGTTTTCAATGGAGATGAGATGTGCATTGACCCTCGGTGCTATATTGGGGTCGCCTCCAGTTGCCAGACCAGTCGTCAAGTTTACCGTTACACCAAGCGAAATATCAGAAAAACTGATAGTATCTGTTCCAAGACCGCCATCCACCACATCGTAGGTGCTTGGATAATAGTTCGCAAAGCCCGGGCGCAGAACATCATTTCCGGCGTAACCTTCCAAAATGTCGTGGTAATTACTTCCCAGAATTTCATCATTCCCAGACAACAAATAGGCAAGTGGAGCCGCACTATTATTCAGCAGAGTTTGGAAGCCAACGTTCAAGCCAGAAATACTATATGACGTCGAGATACTTCCATGACTTGCGGAAGCGCCTGCTATGTATTGCAAGGACTGAACAGTGCCAGTGGCCACTCTGAGCCCGAGATCGGGGCCAGTATAAATTGCTGCCACAATCACATTCGGCGTAATCGAAAGATTTGTACCTGACAAAGTCATCGTTGTAAGGCTTCCGAAATCCTGCGGACCGAGCGGTTGCAATGTGGCAGTGGTCCCGCCAAGCCCTATCGAAGCATAGTTCCAGCCGGAAAAATTAGGAGACGCCATATTGCCAGTGCTCGGACCATAGAAATTATAACCGGAATTTACTTGAACAACTGCCATTTTTATTTCCTCGCACTTTAATTGCACAACCCATATGCGCTTTCAGATTGCAGCGCAATCTTATACTTAAGGAATACTTAATATATAAAATTCTAACAAAAAACTGATGTTTTCTCACTTTCCAAACCGTCAGAAACGGCTCACAATTCTCTCCGTTGATATTCAAAATGACAACTTTACAGGGGGTAACTGACATGAAAAAACAACTTCTCGCCATCGCACTTTTGTTATCTGTAGGCACTGTCGCGGCGAAAGCTGAGGTCATCGACCTTGCGACCGTCAAATGCTCTGATCTTGGATCCATGTCTGCAGAAGACAGCGGGTTCTTCTTCACTTGGATACATGGCTATTTCGGCGGGCAAGCGGGCGATACGACGATGGACATTGACGCGATGGAGGCCGCTGGCAAAGCCATTGGTGAATATTGCGCGGCTAACCCTGATGTTGGCGTTCTGGCCGCGGTTAAGCAGCTTTCCTCGCAGTAAACTCTATTCATATATGCAAAAAGCCGAAGCTTTCGCTCCGGCTTTTTTGATTCATTTCAATGCGTTAGAGCGCTAGGCTCTAAGCTATAATCAACCAACAACTTCTGTTCCGGAGAACCAGTAAGCGATTTCCTGTGCGGCTGTTTCTGGCGCATCGGAACCGTGTACGGAGTTTTCGCCGATTGAAAGCGCGTGAACCTTGCGGATTGTGCCGTCAGCGGCGTTCGCAGGGTTTGTTGCGCCCATCACTTCGCGGTTCTTGGCAATGGCGTTTTCGCCTTCCAAAACCTGAACGATGGTTGGAGCGGACGACATGAATTCAGTCAATTCGCCGAAGAAAGGGCGTTCCTTGTGAACTGCGTAGAAGCCTTCAGCTTCGCGCAGGCTCATCCATACGCGCTTGGACGCAACAACGCGTAGACCCGAATCTTCGAGCATTTTGGTGATCGCGCCAGTGAGGTTACGGCGCGTTGCGTCAGGCTTAATCATAGAGAATGTGCGTTCAATCGCCATTTTTATCTTCCTATCTTATCATGGGAGGTGGCGCTCTATAGACGGGCTCCATGACAATGTGAAGTGGCGACACGCGATATTGTGCTGTTACTGGGCCGCGCAATCAAATGTGGTGAGTTTCCACGACTTATCTTTGGGATAAATATCGGCGATTTTCCAAACCCCATCGACCTTTTCCATTTCCCAGTCGATTTCTTTGGCGTCGGTATCCTCTTTGAAAAGCTTAAAAGTCGCCCAGACCGTGGCTTGGTCGCCGGCCAACGCTTCGTTCACATCCAACGTCTTTTTCAAAACATCTTCATCAAAGTCCTGAGCATCCACCGACATCATGAAATCAATGCAGGCGCCATCGCTGGAGGCATCATTGGCAGCCTTCATCACGTCATAGGCCTTGCCGGTATATTTATCGAGATTTTCCGTACCAAGTTCTGAACCGGGATCCGAGTAAAATGGCTTTACAGTATCCATCGGCTGCGCGGCGAAAGCCACGCCCGACACAAGTGAAAATGCGAGTGATAGAACGATGCGCTTCATTTCAATTTCCTTGCTTTTTCAATGTGTAAACATGCTCTTCGGTGGGGAAGCTACGGGATTTTACATCCGCTGCATATGCCGCAACTGCGGCCTCAATCGCGTCACCTACCGCGCCATATTTTTTCACAAACTTTGGTACACGCGGGTTTAGGCCCAGCATATCTTCCAGAACCAAAATCTGTCCATCGCACTCTTTGGATGCACCAATGCCGATTGTGGGGATAGCGACTTCGCGGGTGATTTCCGCTGCCAGTGGCTCGACGATGCCTTCCAGAACGACGGCAAAAGCACCGGCTTCAGTCACCGCGCGTGCGTCTTCTTTGATGATGGGCCAGTGCGCCATATCGCGGCCTTGGGTTTTGAAACCACCCATTGTGTTGATGGCTTGAGGTGTTAATCCGATATGCGCCATGACGGGAATGCCGCGCTCAGAGAGGAAGCGAATGGTCTCTGCCATGCGCTTGCCGCCCTCAAGTTTCACCGCGCCGCATGCAGTTTCCTTCATTATTTTAGCTGCATTGCGAAACGCTTCTGACGGGCTTTCCTCATAGGTGCCAAATGGCATATCCACGACGACCAGCGCCTGTTTGGAGCCACGCACAACGGCGCGGCCGTGCATAATCATCAAATCCAAAGGAACGCCGATGGTCGAATCCATGCCGTGCATCACCATACCAAGACTATCACCGACGAGGATAAACTCAGCGTGGCGGTCCACAATCGCAGCTGTGTGCGAATGATAGGCGGTGAGCGAGACAATCGGCACGCCGCCTTTGCGGGCGCGAATATCGGGGGCTGTCAGGCGGCGGGTAGTTGGTTCAATGCTCACAGGTGTAACCTCGTTAGAGTTGCGCCAATCTAAGGCGCGTAAACCCGATTGTCTATGAGACGAACGGAGCCAAATTTGACCGAGAGAAGTATTACAATCGGCGCGGAAAAAGTGCCGGACACTTTAGTGAGGCTCGCCGCATCGCGCACATCGACGGTCTCAACGAAGCCGCGCGGTTGTGTCTTCAACATATTGATAACAATGCGTTTTATCGTGGAAACGCCGTGCTCGCCAGCGGCAATAGCCCTGCCCGCTTCGGAGAGGGATTTGGACAGAATAACGCTGGCCGCGCGATCTTCCGGCGTCAGGCGCACGTTGCGAGAGGAGAAGGCCAGACCGTCCGGCTCACGCACGGTTGGCACGGCGACAATAGTCAAAGGCTGGTTCAAATCCGCGACCATGCGCTTGATAACGGCGACTTGCTGGAAGTCCTTCTCGCCGAAAAAGGCTTTGTCGGGCGAGGCAATGTTGAAGAGTTTCGTGCAAACCGTCGCCACACCGCGGAAGTGGCCGGGGCGCAGTTTGCCCATCAGGACTTTGGATAGTTTTGTGGTTTCGACGATGGTTTCCTCACCGCCGGGATACATTTCGTTGACGTCAGGCGTGAAAACAAAGTCCGCACCTTGCGCTTTCAGCATTGCCAAATCGCGGTCTAAATCGCGCGGATACGAGGACAAATCCTCGTTGGCGGCGAACTGAGTGGGGTTCACGAAGATGGTGACAACCGTAACATCGCATTGATTTTTCGAGGTTTTCACCAGATCCATGTGGCCGATATGAAGGTAGCCCATAGTTGGTACGAGGCCGATGGTTTTGCCTGCACGGCGCAGAGGCAACAGCGCGGCGCGAAGCTCGGCGATGGTTTTGCAAACCTGCATTTACTTCACCTCAACATCCAGACCGACATCCAGAGTCGGTGCTGCCATGGTGATTTTTGAGGTGGAGATGAAGTCCACGCCGGTTTCGGCGACCGCGCGGATGGTCTTCAAATTGATATTGCCAGAGGCTTCCAAAATGACCTGGCCATTGTTAATTTTCACTGCCTTTTCAAGCAGTTCCGGCCCCATATTATCAAGCAGAATCACATCAGGATTTTCGGCTAACGCTTCGCGAAGTTGCTCCAAAGTCGTGACTTCGCACTCTACGCGGACCAGATGTCCGGCATAGGCTTTGCCGGCGCGGATGGCCTGTTTTACGCCGCCGCAGACGGCGATGTGATTGTCTTTGATGAGGATGGCATCGTCCAAACCGTAGCGATGCACCGAGCCGCCGCCGAGGCGCACGGCGTACTTCTCAAAGGCGCGCAGGCCCGGAATTGTTTTGCGGGTGCAGGTGACACGGGCTTTGGTGTGGGCGATTTCTTTTGCGAAAGTCGCGGTATAAGTGGCGATGCCGGAGAGGTGCATCATGAAGTTTAGGCCTACCCGCTCACCTGAAAGCACGGCTCTGGCGGGGCCTTCGACGCGGGCGATGATGTCGCCAGCGGCCAGCACATCGCCGTCGGATTTCATCGCCTCAAAGCTGATGGACGGGTCCATCATGGCAAACGAAACGCGGGCAAAATCTATGCCGGCAAGCACCCCAACTTCGCGCGAAGACAGTACGGCAACCGCCCGAGATGCGTGCGGAATGGTTGCCGCGCTCGTTATATCGCCAGCACGGCCAAGGTCTTCCAAGAGCGCCGCACGGACGGCGTCTTCAACCAAAATGTTGGATAGTTCGGGGCGGAATGCGCTGGTCATTATTTGCTCTCCGCGATTTCGGCTGCGAACGCATTAGCATCCGCTAAGTTTGTAAAGGTGCGGTGCTTCCAGCTTTCCACCTGTTCGGGGAAGTCGGATCGGAAGTGACCGCCACGGCTTTCCTCGCGTAGCAGCGCAGACGTCGCCATCAGCTTGGCAGTGGCAAGCATGTTGGCAAACGGGAGTTGCTTGTTCTTGCGCTCCAGCTCGACGATGAGCTTGATGGCCGTTTTCATACCGTCACCATTGCGGATAACGCCGACTTCGGCGGACATCATTTTGCGCAGTTTGGTCATGGCAGAGGTATCCGGCTCGGCCATGTCCTCGTCCTTCAGGCTCGCGCCCTCCGGCCACGGATTGAGCTTTGGCGGCGACAGCAGACCTTGGATATTATCCGCAATGCGGGCGGCGAAGACGACGGCTTCCAAGAGCGAGTTGGAGGCGAGACGGTTTGCGCCGTGCGCGCCAGTGGATGTGACTTCGCCAGCGGCCCAAAGACCATCGAGCGACGTGCGGCCATCGGCGTCGGTTAGCACGCCGCCCATGTGATAATGTACGGCGGGGATGACGGGGATTGGATCCACGACAGGGTCAATGCCTGCCTCGCGGCAGTAGCCATAGACGGTGGGAAATTCATGCGCGAAATGCGAGCCGACAGTTTTGGTGCAATCCAAATAGGCCCCGTGTCCGGCCTGCACTTCGGCGAAAATGCCACGGGC
>JAYTVD010000088.1:0-1909 GCA_043744175.1 Phyllobacteriaceae bacterium | reverse complement strand
ATGCCGGTCTTGGCAACCTCATCAAGCTAAAGCCACCTCTGGATTGTACGCATCAAGACATGGCGCATGCGCTTGATGTGTTGGATGAAATTTTGGGTTCAATCGAGGCCGACGGCATCGCCTGACCCACAATAAACAGGCCGGGCAGCGCGTGGAGGCTTTGCCCGGCAACAAGCTTAAAAAACAAGAAACGATCCGCGATGGGCGCTTGGCCGACCGCGAAATAGAAGGGGAACCACATGAGAGGCGAGATATTTTACGGGGCACGACAAATGTGCTCCTGCAAGGCGGTGCGCTTTGCATCAATTGGGGAAAATTTGGAGGACTATTTCAATGACTGATGCAATTCATCATATGCCCGGCTCAAACAATACAGATACAAATGATCTGGCTTCGCTCGGGTATGAGCAAAAATTACATAGAAATATGAGCGCGTTTACGTCGTTCTGTCTCGCCTTTTCGATGGTATCCATCAACACCGGCGTTATCACGCTGTTCTCGGATCCTTTTAACCGCGTCGGGGGTGTCGGCGTTTTATTGTGGTTCCTTGTCATCCCGCTCGTTTGGTGCATCGTGATGGTTTATTCGCACCTGTCTGCGCGTATTCCGGTAACAGGCTATGCCTATCAATGGTCGAGCCGGTTGGTGGGCAAAAACTACGGTTGGGCGACGGGCTGGGTTGCGATGATTTCATTTATCGCGGGCACAGCGGGAACAGCGGCGGCCTTCGGGTCGGTGCTGGCACCGGAAATCTGGGCTGACCCGACGCAGGGACAGGTTCAGGCCCTTAGCATCGGCGCGACGCTAGTGGTTTGTGCGTTGAACATTTTCGGCATCAGGGTCGCGACCCGCATGAACGATCTTGGCGCGGTGATTGAGTTGATCGGCGGCGCGATATTACTCGTGGCGCTGCTGTTTGGCGTGTTCTTTTTCTTTGGCGAAAACAAGCAAGGTTTCAGCCTACTGACCGATGCAACGCCGGTGAGCGGCAATCCTATCGGCTTCTGGACTGTGGCGCTGGCCATGCTGTTGCCGGTGAATGTGCTTTTGGGCTGGGAAGGCGCCGCCGACCTTGCGGAGGAAACTAAAGATCCGCGCAAAGCCGCAGCAAGCGCCATGTTCAAGGCCGTCTCGATATCGAGCTTCTTCGGTGTTGTGATGTTTGGTCTTTTGGCGCTGGCAATTCCCGGCAAGGTTCCTGAATTTCTCGGACAGCCGGAAAATCCGGTCATTCATCTGGTGCGTTTTCACTTTGGTGATATGGCTGCTGTTGGCATGACATTCGTTGCGTTTGCTTCGATTTTCGCTTGCCTGATTGCCAATATGGCGGTGGCAACCCGCATGTCTTACGCTTTGTCGCGCGATAACATGTTGCCATTCTCTGGCTTTATTTCCGGCGTCAATAAGCGGACTGGTACGCCAGTTGGTTCGATTATCATCATCACTATCATCGCCGTGTTGCTCAATCTTGTGAGCGGCGGCCTTGCTACTGCGATCTATTCGATGGTTGGTTTGACCTATTATCTGACTTACTTCCTAACCTTGGTCGGCGCGTATATTGCCCATCGCAATGGCCGCATTCCAAATGGTCAGGCTGGCACGTTCGACCTTGGCGGCTGGTTGGTTCCGGTTATTGGGGTTGGTGTGATGTGGACATTGTTCGTCATCGCCACGTTCTCCATTCCAGACGAAAGCCATTTGGGTGCGAAGACAACCGGTGTGGTTCTAATTGTCGGGTTTCTGTGGTGGCTGTTTAAGCTGCGCGGTGATCTTGCCGCCGGGCGTGCCGGCCCGCCAAACACTTAAACTATTGGACCCGTCCCAATAGTGAAAGTCGCCCGCCAGTGGACCCCGCTGGCGGGCGATTTTTTGATGATTTGTCACTTGCCTCTAGCGCCGACTCAGCAGG
>JAYTVD010000087.1:0-1914 GCA_043744175.1 Phyllobacteriaceae bacterium | reverse complement strand
ATCCGCCTTGTTCCAAGCACTGATGAGCATGTCGCCCCATTCGTCTTGCATGGCAGTGTTCATTTTCGCCAGCGCAGACTTCGGCAGGGGCCCGAGCGAATTACCATCAAGATATGTAATATTTTCTGGCAGACGAAAAAGTTTTTTGGTTTTTGTAAAATCAGTCATTTATCGCTCCCGCTTCGTAAAACCCTAACGCGGCGCGTTCAATTTAACAATCGGGGCGCTTTTTTTGCATTCATTTATCTATTTGGCGTGCCATATTGAAACTTGATAATAATTTTGAGCGAGGAATGCGATCATGGACTTGTTGAAATTTTACATCGATGGAAAATGGGTCGCGCCTGTCATCTCGGCTACTATTGATGTTATCAATCCCGCGACGGAAGAGGTCTGTGCCACAATTTCCGCTGGCAGTGCGGAAGATGCAAACCGCGCGGTTTTGGCGGCCCGCAAAGCATTTGCCAGCTTTTCGCAGTCCACCAAAGCTGAGCGCCTCGCGCTACTGAAGCGCATTTTAGAAGTTTATAACAGTCGCTTGAATGAGATGGCCGCGGCGATTTCGGACGAGATGGGCGCACCGCTAGAAATGGCTAAAGACAGCCAAGCCTTTTGCGGCACTGCGCATTTTGAATCGACGATTGCGGCGCTTGAGGCGTTCGAGTTTGAATCCATGCGCGGCACGACCCGCGTCGTCCAAGAGGGCATCGGCGTGGCAGCGCTCATAACGCCGTGGAACTGGCCGATGAACCAAATCGTTACCAAGGTCGCGCCTGCCATTGCAGCTGGCTGTACGATGGTGCTGAAGCCGTCGGAACTTGCGCCAACTAACGCCATGATTTTTGCTGACATAATGCACGAGGCAGGTGTTCCGGCCGGTGTGTTTAATCTGGTCAATGGTGATGGCCCATCAGTGGGGCAAGTGATCGTGTCTCATCCGGAGGTGGACATGGTGTCGTTCACCGGCTCAACGCGGGCAGGTATCATTGTGGCAAAGGCGGCGGCGGATACTGTCAAGCGCGTATCGCAAGAGTTGGGCGGCAAATCACCTAACATTATTCTGGACGATGCGGACTTGGCAAAGGCCGTGACAAAGGGCGTCAACAGCATTATGGGCAACAGCGGCCAAAGCTGCAATGCGCCGACGCGGATGCTGGTTCCACAAGAGCGCCATGATGAGGCATTGGTCATCGCTGCGAAAGCTGCTGCCAAACTTGTGACGGGTGATCCGCGCGATGCCGCAACCGATCTTGGGCCGGTGGTTTCTGAGGCGCAGTTCAATAAAATACAAGGGTTGATTCAGGCTGGGATTGATGACGGCGCGAGCGTCGTCGCTGGCGGCGTGGGTCGTCCGGCTGGGCTTAATCGGGGCTATTATGTGCGACCGACAATTTTTGGTGGCGTGACTTCGAATATGACCATCGCACGCGAAGAGGTGTTTGGCCCGGTGCTAGCGATAATGCCTTACAAGGATGAGGCAGAAGCAATCGAAATCGCCAATGATACTGTTTACGGCTTGGCGGGCTATGTCCAATCTAGCAATTTGGAGCGTGCCCGCAAAGTGGCGCGGCAAATCAGGGCCGGGCGCGTCGAGATCAACCATCCGTCATGGGATGTGTTCGCGCCGTTTGGTGGCTATAAACAATCTGGCAACGGGCGCGAATATGCGGACTTTGGCATCCATGATTTCCTCGAAATCAAAGGTATTGTCGGCTACGATGAATAAGCTGTTATTCATCGTGAATTAATTGCACGATAGCGGTTTACGACTCTAAAATTGCACACTATTTTTTGCGCAGCGGCCACAGGGTTAGGCGCTTACGGGAGAGACAAATGAGCAGTGCAGTTGCGCAAGCAGAAATTGGTTTGATTGGCCTTGGAGTGATGGGGTCAAACCTTGCACTGAACATCGCA
>JAYTVD010000086.1:0-6151 GCA_043744175.1 Phyllobacteriaceae bacterium | reverse complement strand
ATGATCCAAGTGTCTGTGGCAACGGCCGGTGCTTTGCTGGCGGAAGGGATATCCGCTGGGTGTTGAACCCCCAAGCAGAGGCGCATCCGGCCCGGCTCTTGTTAGCATGTCTGCCCTTGCAAAAAGGGAGCGGCTTTCGGGAGTGACTGGGTTAGCGCAAGAACACTGGGTCGGGTGTGTGGCGATGTCACACATTTAAAATTTGAGAAGGCAGGACCACACACCCGGCTTCCCCAAAGATTTCAATGATCGGGCATCAATAAGATGAGCGCGATAACGGGAGAGGTTTGCTCTTTGAAAATTGACCTTAAGTCTGGCTGGCCAAAACCATCCTCCATCCACTCGCCGGCCAAAACAGGTACGGCGCATTCCTTCGGGGGGACGAAAAGGAATGCGCCGCAGGCAGCAGGAGCCACCCTAACTTATTCCGCCGCCTTCTTGGCCATCGGATTGTTGGGATGCGTCGTCCAGTTGGCATACTGCTCGTTGGCAACGCGGCCTGTGCGCGGATCAACGCCGGAATATGGCTCCATCGTGATGCAGTCTTGTACCGGACAGACATTGACGCACAAATTGCAGCCCACGCATTCGTCATCCATCACTTCAAAATGGCGCACGCCATCCTTTGTTTGGGTGATCGCCTGATGCGAAGTGTCTTCGCAGGCAATGTGGCAGCGGCCGCACTTAATGCAGCTATCTTGGTCAATCTTCGCCTTGGTGACATAGTTGAGATTGAGATATTGCCAGTCGGTCACATTGGGCACTGCCTTGCCTTGGAAATCGGCAAGTGACTTATAACCCTTTTGGTCCATCCATTCGGACAGGCCTTCGGTCATTTCTTGAACGATTTTAAAGCCATAGGTCATGGCCGCCGTGCACACCTGCACCGTGCCGCAGCCCATGGCGATAAATTCCGCCGCATCGCGCCATGTGGTGATGCCGCCAATGCCTGAGATCGGTAGCCCGCGCGTTTCCATATCGCGGGCAATTTCAGACACCATCGAAAGCGCAATCGGCTTTACCGCCGGACCGCAATAGCCGCCGTGCGAGCCTTTGCCATCAATCGAAGGCTCTGGCGAGAAACTGTCGAGATTGACGGAGGTAATCGAGTTGATGGTGTTGATCAGCGAAACCGCATCCGCCCCGCCCTTGAAGGCCGCACGGGCAGGCTTGCGCACATCGGTAATGTTCGGCGTCAGCTTGACGATAACCGGCATACGCGAATGCGCCTTGCACCAGCGGGCAATCATTTCAATATATTCGGGAACCTGACCCACAGCGCCGCCCATGCCGCGCTCGGACATGCCGTGCGGGCAGCCAAAATTCAGCTCCACGCCATCGCAGTCAGTCTCCTCGACACGCTTCAAAATCTTGCGCCAGCTTTCCTCATCGCAAGGCACCATCAGCGAGGCGATGAGCGCCCTATCCGGCCAGTTTTTCTTGACCTGCTTCATTTCCTGCAGGTTGATTTCAATGTCGCGGTCGGTGATGAGCTCAATATTATTAAGGCCAAGCAAGCGCCGGTCCGCGCCCCAAATCGCGCCATACCGAGGCCCGCTGACATTGACCACGGGCGGGCCTTCTTCGCCCAGTGTCTTCCAAACCACGCCGCCCCAGCCCGCCTTGAAAGCGCGCTCGACATTGTAGGCCTTGTCAGTCGGCGGCGCGGATGCCAGCCAAAACGGATTGGGAGATTTGATGCCTAAGAAATTAGTTGCAAGATTTGCCATGATTTATCTCCCTCAAGCCATCAAAGTGGCGTGGATGGATTCAGCCGCTCTACGTCCGTCATCGACAGACGCCACAGTCAAATCTTTGCCGCCGAAAATGCAGTCGCCGCCCGCCCAGACACCATTGACGGAGGTACGCTTTTCGTCGTCAACCAAAATGCGCCCTTTTTCCAATTTCAGCGCACCATCGAGAACATCAATGTAAGACTGGCCAATGGCCACGAAAACCGTGTCGCAGGCCAATTCAAATGTCTCGCCAGTACCTGATAGCTTGCCGCCATGTTCGGCGGTTTTCTCGCAGATAATGCTGGCGGTTTTGCCGGATTTCTTCTTCACCTTTGTCGGCATCACATTGTGGCGAATGCTGATGCCCTTGCTCTTGGCGAGTTCCTGCTCAAAAACGCTGGCATTCATCTGTGGCTGGCCGCGGCGATAAAGTATCGTGACTTCATCGGAGCCCAGTAGTTTTGATTGAACAGCGACATCAATCGCCGTCATGCCGCCACCAATAACCACCACGCGCTTACCGACAGGAAGTGCGGACAAATCTTCTGACTGGCGCAGATCTGCGATATAATCCACCGCGTCGACAACACCCTTGGCATTTGCACCCTCAATCGCCAGCGCATTCACGCCCTGAAGACCAGTGCCAATGAACACAGCATCATAGTCTTTTTGCAGTGTTTCAAGGCTTAAATTCTTACCGAGGCGCTTGCCGGTCTTGATCGTGATCCCGCCAATATCGAGAATAAACTGCAATTCCTTCTGGGCAAAATCATCGACGGATTTATAGGCCGCGATGCCAAATTCATTGAGGCCCCCGCCCTTTTTGCGGGCTTCAAATACGGTCACCGCATGACCATGCAGCGCAAGCCGATGGGCGCAGGCCATGCCCGCTGGTCCAGCGCCAACGACCGCGACAGTTTTACCGGTTTTCTTGGCGCGGGTGAAAGGATGCGTGCCGCCCGCCATAAAATGGTCGGTGGCATAGCGTTGCAGCAGGCCGATCTTAACGGGCTTACCCTCAGCCTTCTCGCGAACACAGGCCTCTTCGCACAGCGTTTCAGTTGGACAAACGCGGGCGCACATGCCGCCGAATATATTCTGCTCAAAAATAGTCTTAGCCGCACCATTGGCATTGCCGGTCGAAATCTCGCGGATAAACAAGGGAATATCAATGCTGGTCGGGCAAGCGGTCATACAGGGCGCATCATAGCAAAAGTAGCAACGGTCCGATTCCACCGCCGCCTCATGCGCATTGAGCGGGGGATGCAAATCAACAAATCCATCTGCGCTGCCATGTATGCTCATCGCGTTCCTCCATCGTTCCCGATTCCGTTTTCCGGAATTCTGATGAAAGTCTGCTACGATTTTTTTGTTTGGTCAAATTTTTTTAATCGTTTGGTCAAAAATAAAAAACGCCCCGATATGATTGCTCACATCGAGACGCTCTTTCGGGCGTTGCCCCCGCCCGATTCCAAAAAACTATTTCGGATAAACCACGCCCTTGCGGATGATTATATTGCCATAAAGCGCCGTCTCGCTGCTGGCCACCAAGGCATAGCAAGCTTTTACGCGATCATAAAAAGTCTCACCCACAAGACCGAATACCTGCGTTCCGGGGGCGTATTTTGTGACTATAGATTTGAATACATCATGGCAGGGCTGAGGCTCAGTTATGCCCGGAATAAAAACAGCTTGTTTGACCTTATCGTCAATGGGCATTACCGATAAAATCGCCTCCATAAGTGTAGGAACGCCATGGCCGTCGGCGCGAATAACCCGCTGACCATGGGCGTCTGCGGGATAATTGCCATCGACAATTGCAATTTCATCGCCATGCCCCATGGCGCGAAGCGCGTAGAGCAGGTCCGGCCCGAGGAGTGGATTAAGGCCAATAAGCATCAGTTTTTTTCCTTAAGAAATGAATTAAAATCAAGTAGATAGCGCGAAAACAGCGGGAGACTTGCTCCCCCGATTGCCCGCGCGTTGCTACCCACTTGGCCCTCCAAAACCTCTGGCACAATTATGCCGCGTAAATCAAGAGTCCCAAGTGCCGTTCTTGTGGCATCCACCACTCGTTTGCGTATCCACGCTGGAAATCCGCCGTCAATGACGACGGCCGCAAAATCTATCACAGAGACGCCGGCAACAATCGCGTGGGCCAGCGCGGTCGCAGTTTTCTGGATCCAAGTTTCGAGAACAGGTCCGAAATCAAACCAATCATCGGCCGAATACCACAGCGGGCGCGGATCGATGCTGGCCTCGCGTAACATGCGCTCCAGCACATAGATTGAGGCCGCTTCAATTAGCTGGCGTGAACCACCCTTGCCATCAGGGACCGGAATAGGACCAACCGCTCCGGCCGTGCCGGTGCGTCCCTTGAACAGGCTTGAATTGAGCACGACACCGCCGCCTACAAATGAACCGACGAAGAAATATAAATAGTCAGGAATTTGTGTGCCCAGTCCAAATACCAATTCGGCCCCGCAAGCACTTGTTGCATCATTTTCGACGAAAACAGGAAAATCCACCATTGCAGCCAACTCGCGTTGGAGGTCAAATCCCCGCCAAGCGTTGGCTTCTGAAGGCGAGGCGCCAACCTCATCAGCCCAGTTCCACAGCTCAAATGGTGCGGCAACGCCAATGCCCGCAACGCGCTTGCGCTCATCCAAACTCAGGTTGGCAGTCAAGCCTTCTACGCCTTCCTTGGCAAATTTCAAAATACCATATGGCGACGGATAGGAGTAAGTTTCGTGCAACTGGGCTTTGATATTGCCCACGAAATCCAGCAAAATAATATCGGCGCTGCGGCGGCCAATTTTCAATCCTATAGAGTAGGCACCTTCCGGATTTAGCGACATGGGAACGGAGGGCTGGCCGACTTTGCCACGAATTGGCTCGCCGCGCAGCAGCAACCCGTCGGTCTCAAGCGCACGCATGATAACCGAAATAGTTTGGGCGGAAAGGCCGGTTGAGCGCGCAATGTCCACTTTCGCTAAACTGCCATGACGGCGCACAAGCGAAAGTACCAGACGTTCATTATAGGCGCGAACAGCCGTCTGGTTGGAGCCACGAACTCCCGCCACGTTAGAAAACTCAACTGAATCAGCCTCAATACGCATCGCCGCGCTACATCCTCCCAGACGCCCGTATTCCGGGTCGCGATTATTCTGCAGCATGTCGTATATAATAAATAAATCAAGTGGATTTATTTATTGACAAGCGAAAAGATTCAGTGTTGGCTGAAGGGGAAGTCGTTACTTGCCCTTGCGTTAAGCAACCTGTTTCGATCTTCTTGGAAAGTGTAGCCGCCCTCGCGACGCATCGTCCGGGGGCTTGTTCTGGGAGGAACACAATGAAGTCTTTTCTTAAAACTGCTCTTTTGAGCGTATCGGTTCTTGGCTTTGCAACTGCTGCACATGCTGCAGGCGGCGCATGCCTTATCACTAAGAACAACACCAATCCTTTCTTCGTAAAGATGAAGGAAGGCGCTGAAGCCAAGGCCAAAGAAATGGGCATGGAATTTCAGGCGTTCGCTGGTGAAAAAGATGGCGATGCTGCACCACAGATCACTGCTATCGAAAACTGTGTTGCTGCTGGCGCCAAGGGTATCTTGATCACTGCATCAAACGATTCAGTTGTTCCTGCTCTTAAGGCTGCTCGCGCTGCTGGCATCCTCGTTGTCGCTCTTGATACGCCATTGGCTGATGCCGAAGCTCAAGATATGACATTTGCAACCGACAACTTCGAAGCTGGCCTTTTGATTGGTCAGTGGGCGAAGGCTCAGCTTGGCGATGCTGCCAAGGATGCTAAGATTGCCATGCTCGACATCAACAAAGACAACATCTCGGTTGACGTTGCTCGTGACACTGGCTTCCTCAAGGGCTTCGGCATCGAAGTTCCTGATTTGAAGATCATGGGTTCTGAAAAGGACGCACGTGTTATCGGTCACGAATCTTCAGGTGCAAACCCAGAAGGCGGCCAGAAGTCCATGGAAACCTTGCTTGCCAAGGAACCAAACATCAACGTTGTTTACACAATCAACGAACCAGCTGCTGAAGGCGCATATGCCGCTTTGAAGGCTGCTGGCAAGGAAAAGCAAGCTCTCATCGTTTCCGTTGACGGCGGCTGCCCAGGTATCGCTTCAGTTGCTTCCGGTGTTATCGGCGCGACTTCCCAGCAGTACCCATTGTTGATGGCATCCAAGGGCATCGAAGCCATTGCAGCATTTGCTAAGGACGGCACAAAGCCAACAGCATCAGAAGGCCTGTCCTTCTTTAACACAGGTGTGAACCTTGTTACTGACAAGCCAGCTGAAGGCGTAAAGTCAATCGACTCCAAGGAAGGCACAGCTAAGTGCTGGGGCTAATTATTTCCTAAAGTTAAACTTGACGAAGCGAAGGGCGACATTACAGTCG
>JAYTVD010000085.1:0-1924 GCA_043744175.1 Phyllobacteriaceae bacterium | reverse complement strand
GGAGGGTCAGCACAATGAAAATCAAAGCAGTTATAATGCACGCCACCGCAACGGCAGCAACATATCCCGCTAAAATCTCCTTTAGATGATCCAGCTTCACGGGCTAACTGCTCGGTTAGTTTGCGATTTCCAACCACCAGAGCGTCTTCCAACAATTGCCCAATAGACCAGACCGCCAGCGAACCCGCCGATAAGCGAGCCTACAAGCGTCATAGGTGCAGCGAACATGCCACCGATAAAGGCGTAGGCGATGATTTGCGCCAAGATAGCGGTCAAAAATCCGGCGATGCCGAACCAATATTTGCGGTGCTCGTTAGTGTATTCGGCGGTTATGACTGAAATCAGCCAGCCTGGTGTTGCGAACATGGCGGTGTAGAGCGCGCCGAAAAGCAAGAAGATCGGCAATTCTTGCAGCGATTTATAGGCGGAACCCCATGCGCCATCGTCGGGAAGCACTGTGGGAATGAAGGTCATAAAAACTGTAATCGTCGAGGCGACAGCTACGGCCAGCGCGTAGCCGAGGACCATGAAAAAGAGATGGATGAGGAGCGGGCGGGTCACTCTTCGCCATGCCCCGCGATCATCATCGCTTCAAACGCCATGCGGTCCACTTTGCGCATGCGCTCGGATTCGCTCTTTAGCTGGCCGCAGGCGGCGAGGATGTCGCGGCCTCTCGGTGTGCGGATGGGAGAGGCGTAGCCGGCTTCATTGATGAAATCGGCAAACTTTTCGATCTCCGTCCACGACGAGCATTCATAGGCTGAGCCCGGCCATTTGTTGAACGGAATGAGGTTGATTTTGGCCGGAATGCCTTTGAGCAATTTTATCAATGCGCGCGCATCGGCAATCGTATCATTGACGCCTTTGAGCATGACATATTCAAACGTGATGCGGCGCGCGTTGGAGAGGCCGGGATAGTTGCGGCAGGCGTCCATGAGTTCGGCCAGCGGGTATTTCTTGTTGATTGGCACCAGAACATCGCGCAGCTCATCACGGGTGGCGTGAAGCGAGACGGCGAGCATAACGCCGGTGGCCTCGCCCATTTTCTCAATCATCGGCACGACGCCTGAGGTGGACAGCGTGATGCGGCGCTTGGAAAGCGCCAGCCCGTCGCCATCGGAGAAAATCAGCAGCGCATCGCGCACATTGTCAAAATTATAGAGCGGCTCGCCCATGCCCATCATCACAATGTTGGTGACGAGGCGGCCTTCGTTTGGCACAATTGCGCCTTGCGGGGTGTCGGTGTGTGGGAAGTCGCCAAGCCGGTCACGCGCGACCAGCACTTGGGCGAGAATTTCCTCAGTTGTGAGATTACGTACCAGCTTTTGCGTGCCCGTATGGCAGAAAGTGCAGGTCAGCGTGCAGCCGACTTGGGATGAAACGCAAAGCGTGCCGCGCCCCTCTTCGGGGATATAGACGGTTTCAATTTCCACCGGACGCCCGGCACCGCGCGGGGGAAAGCGGAACAACCATTTGCGTGTGCCATCATTGGAGATTTGCTCTTCCACCAGTTCGGGGCGGGCAATGGTGAAATGCTCTTTGAGTGTTACCAGCAAATCCTTGGAAATATTGCGCATATGGGCAAAGTCAGAAACACCCCGCACGTAAAGCCAGTGCCACAGCTGCTGCACGCGCATTTTAATCTGTCGCTCAGGGATGCCGACTTTGAGGAGCGCCTCGCCCATTTGCGCGCGGGTGAGGCCGATCAATGATGGCTTTTCAGCACTGACGGGACGCAAGGCGTCGCGGGTTTCGGGGGCGGATAGATCGACAGAGGTGGTCATGAATATTCAGCGCCATTTGCTTTGGGAGGGCAATTTTGGATGCCTCTAGCATTGATTGACAGAAGAATCACGCGATAAGCTTAACTACAAGTCCCGCTTATATTCCCAAAGACTTCCTCAACATGCGTCTCTAGTTCTAA
>JAYTVD010000084.1:0-6212 GCA_043744175.1 Phyllobacteriaceae bacterium | reverse complement strand
ATCGTAAATTTACGATGAAACAAAATGAGTCTCGCTGTGGACACGCTGGTAACCGGCCTCAATCAATCTTGTCTGTGCATTGTCTTGCGGCCCGGTGAGATTGGTACGTCATTTGCAGATTCAACAGGCGGTATTTTGCCTGCTGACTTAGAAATAACGCATCCGCATTTGTTTGCCCAAACGCCGGTCTATATATCTGAAGCTGACTTGGCCGGAATGCTTTCGTTTGCCAAGGCGATGGAGCGGGTTACCGCCTTGCCGGGGTGGCTTGATGCAGATCAGGTTTCCCGTTCGGCGCAGGTACGTGGCGCATTCATGGGCTATGATTTTCACATGACAAGTGTTGGTCCCAAGCTCATAGAGATTAACACCAACGCAGGTGGTGCGTTTCTCAACCTGTTTGCAGCCAAGCAATTTAGGGCCTGCTGCGATATGCTGGATATGGCTAAATTCATTCAACCCCACGAGGCGGAGCAGCAAATTGCAGACATGTTTGTGGCGGAATGGCAGGCTTCTGGTCGCACAGGGAAACCAAATCTGATTGCTATTGTTGATAGTGCGCCTCAAGAGCAGTTTCTCTATCCGGAATTTTTGCTTGCCCAAAAACTTCTTAACAATCATGGCCTTAGCACCATCATAGCTGCGCCGGAAGACTTGGTTTTGGAAAATGGCAGGCTGTATTATGAGGGAACTTTGGTTGATCTCATATACAATCGGCTGACTGATTTTACTCTTGCCGACCATGCGAACATCAACAGCGCGTGGCAAGCTAATGGTGTTGTGGTGACGCCAGACCCGCATATTTACCAGCGGTTTGCAGATAAGCGCAACTTGGTGAAATTATCGGATGCTGAATTTTTAGCTGCCATTGGTGTTGATATGCAGGATATCGCGTTGGTAAAGCGTGTGGTCCCCAACACGATGATGGTTACGGCTGCCAATGCCGACGCACTTTGGGCGGGACGGAAACATCTCTATTTTAAGCCGGTGTCTGGCTTTGGCAGCAAGGCCGTTTATAGGGGCGATAAACTCACCAAAAAAACATGGGATTGGATTTTATCGCAAGACTATGTGGCGCAGGATTTTGCCAGTCCGTCGCATCGTATGGTTAAGGCCGAGGGCATTGCCGTTTTGCAAAAGTTTGACGTGAGGCTCTACACCTATAGGGGTGAACTGCTGGCGGCGGCAGCTAGAATTTATGAGGGGCAGACAACGAATTTTAGAACGCCAGGCGGCGGTTTTGCGCCTCTTACGACCCAGCAATAATAAAAAACCGGCATCGCTGCCGGTTCTTAAATTCTTCGTAGAAACATTCGCTATCAGCGAAATCTTACATTCCAAGACCTTCGAAACGCTTCTTGAACTTGGCAACGCGGCCGCCGCGATCCAGCAGATGCTGGTTGCCGCCGGTCCATGCCGGATGAGTGGACGGGTCGATATCGAGGTTCATCGTATCGCCTTCTTTGCCCCAAGTGGAGCGGGTCATGTAGGATGTACCATTGGTCAGAACGACCTTGATTGCATGGTAATCCGGGTGAATCTTATCCTTCATAGCATTCCGTCCTGTTCTTTTGGCGTGGTGCCAGCCGTAATAAAACGTTGTGCGCCGCGCGAATTGTTGTGAATATTCAAAGGCTTTGGCTTATTTTGCCGCATGGCTTTAAAAAGGGTCGGCGTGCCTATACATCAGCACCGAAATGATAACAAGAGTGGGTGTTTGAGATTCAAGCCCGCATGGAAGCTAAATTATGAGTGATGTGATACCGACTGCAACGAAACCCGCCAAGTCGTTAAAGCCGCTCTCAAATCTCTATCCCTATTTGCTGCGCTATAAAGGCCAGGTGGCGGCGGCGCTGTTCTTTTTGACGCTCGCGGCGGTGACCACTTTGGCATTGCCGACGGCTGTTCGGCGGATGATCGATAAGGGGTTCAATGCCTCTGACAGTGCCTTTATCAATAGCTATTTCATCATGTTGATTGCGCTTGCCGCCTTGCTGGCTATGGCTTCTGCGGGGCGGTATTATTTCGTGATTAACATCGGTGAACGCATTGTGGCTGATGTGCGCCGCGATGTTTTTGCTCATGTTACGACTTTGTCACCGTCGTTTTTTGACCGCTCGCAATCGGGCGAGATTGTCTCACGGCTTTCAGCGGATACCACGCAAATTAAGTCTGCAGTAGGGGCGACGGCTTCGATGGCGCTGCGCAATGCTATCCTTGGCGTTGGGGCCTTGGGCATGATGATTTATACCAGCCCCAAACTTTCAAGCTTGGTGATCGCGGCTATCCCGCTCATCGTTTTGCCGCTGGTTGCGTTCGGGCGCAATGTGCGAAAGCGCGCCCGTGCTGCGCAGGATATGCTAGCAAATGCAACGGCTTATGCCAGTGAATCCATTGGCGCGGTGCGCACCCTGCAGGCTTTTACCAATGAGAATTTGGTGACGGGCCGGTTTGAAAAAGCTGTAAATTATGCCTTTGAAGCGGCGCGGGAGTCTACCAAATCGCGAGCGATTTTGACGGCGTTTGCGATTTTTATGATCTTTGGCAGTGTTGTTGCGGTGCTGTGGTTTGGGGCGCAAAGCGTGATGGCGGGCACTATGTCGGCTGGAACACTCAGCCAGTTTTTGCTCTATTCGGTGTTTGCGGCTAGCTCATTAGCGACGCTTTCTGAGGTGTGGAGTGAGCTTAGTCAGGCGGCGGGGGCGGCGGAAAGGTTGACGGAAATATTGGCAGAAGTGCCGGACGTGATGTCACCCGCCCATCCTATTGCCTTGCCCGCGCCTTCGCTTGGCACAATTGAGTTTCAAAATGTTTCTTTTGCCTATCCCGGCAGACCGAACACGATGGTCACAAACGGGCTTTCGTTCAGCGTAAAATCCGGTGAAACCGTGGCGATTGTTGGCTCGTCTGGCGCGGGCAAAAGCACTTTATTTTCACTGATTATGCGGTTTTATGACCCGCAGGCGGGACGGATTTTGGTGGATGGCGTGGATGTGAAACAGGCAAAATTGGAAAATCTGCGCCAATTAATCGCTGTTGTGCCGCAAGATGTGACGGTTTTTGCAGCCACTGCCGCTGGGAATATTGGCTTTGGGCGGCAAGGGGCTTCCCGCCAAGCCATTGAAAATGCAGCAGAAGCGGCAAGTGCAGATGTGTTTATCAAGGCGCTGGACCTTGGGTATGAGAGTGAACTGGGTGAGCGCGGCGTGACGCTTTCCGGCGGGCAGCGCCAGCGCATTGCCATTGCGCGGGCCGTCTTAAAAGACGCGCCGATATTGCTGCTGGATGAGGCCACATCCGCGTTGGATGCCGAAAGCGAAACCGCCGTGCAGGCCGCGCTGGAGCGGCTGATGGTGGGCCGCACGACGCTGATTATCGCGCATCGCTTGGCAACCGTGCTCAAAGCTGACCGGATTTTGGTGATGGATCAAGGCCGCGTTGTTGAAGAAGGAACGCATAAAACACTGGTCAAAAAGGGCGGCGTTTATGCGCGTCTTGCCAAGCTGCAGTTTGATGCAGGCGTCACGGCGCAGGCCGCTGAATAGCGGTCGGAATCCGGTCGCCAACCGCCCAGACATCGTGCGGAAACGATACGGAATGCGTACGCCCTGCGCTCCCTACCCGACTGCCCGCCCTGCCACGCGGCCTGAGAAAATGCAGCCGCCCAAAAACGTGCCTTCGAGCGCGTTGTAGCCGTGATAACCGCCGCCGCCAAAGCCCGCCGCCTCGCCGATTGCATAGAGACCGGGCACTGGGTTGCCGCTTGCGTCAAGAGCGCGGGCTTGCCCATCAGTGTGGATGCCGCCGAGCGATTTGCGGGTGAGGATGTTCAGCCGCACGGCAATGAGCGGGCCGTTTTTCACATCCAGAATTTCATGCGGCTTGGCGGTGCGGATGAGCTTGTCGCCGAGATATTTGCGCGCGCCATGAATGGCGGTGATTTGCGCATCCTTGGAAAACGGATTGCTGACTTCGCGGTCCCGCGCTTCGATTTGGCTGCGGATGGTTTGAAGGTCCAGATGGTCCGAGCCAACGAGTTGGTTCATGGCTGCGACCAAATCTTCGAGCGTATCGCGAACGATGAAATCCTCGCCGTGCTGTTTGAAGGCCTCGACGGGCGCCGGCGCGCCTTTGCTCAAGAGGCGGCTTTTTAAGAGCAGCTTCCAATCCTTGCCCGTGATGTCCGGATTTTGCTCGGAGCCGGAGAGGGCAAATTCCTTCTCGATGATATTCTGCGTGAGGATGAACCATGAGTAATCATGGCCCGTGGAGAGGATGCGCTTCAGCGTGCCGAGCGTATCAAACCCCGGCATGAACGGCGCTTCCATGCGCTGGCCCAACGCATCAAACCAAAGCGATGACGGGCCGGGCAGAATGCGGATGCCGTGGTTCGGCCAAATGGGATTCCAGTTTTTGAGGCCTTCCGTATAGTGCCACATGCGGTCTGTATTGATGAGGGCAGCGCCCGCGTTGGCGGTGGTCGCGATCATCTGCCCATCGACGTGATGCGGCACGCCGCAGACCATGGTTTTCGGCGCAGGGCCGAGGCGCTCCACAGGCCAGTTGCGCCGCACTTTGTCGGCATTGCCCCCGATACCGCCCGATGAGACGATTGTGGCGTTTGCTGTGAGCTCGAACGATCCGACAAATTTGCGGCTGGATTGCTGGCCGCGCTCGACCGTTGTCGGCTCTAATATATCGCCTGCAACGCCGGTGACTGCGCCATCTGTTTTGATGAGGTTTGTGGCATGGTGGCGGAATTTGAGTGTGATGCGGCCCCCACTAACATGAGTTTTCACACGGCGCAGGAATGGCTCCAGTACGCCGGGGCCGGTGCCCCATGTGAGGTGAAAGCGCGGCACGGAATTGCCGTGACCATGCGCCATGCCGCCGCCGCGCTCGGCCCAGCCGACAACGGGAAACCAGCGCATACCCATGTCATGCAGCCAAGGCCGCATCTCTCCGCTGGCAAATTGTAAATAGTTTTCTGCCCATTGGCGCGGCCAGTGATCTTCCGGCTTGTCGAACTGCGCGGAGCCGTGCCAGTCCTGCCGCGCCAGATCAAGCGAGTCCTTTATCTTCAGTCGGCGCTGATCGGGCGTATCCACCATGAACAGCCCGCCGAGTGACCAGAAAGCTTGGCCGCCAAGGTTCTGCTCGCCCTCTTGGTCAAGCACGATGACGCGCTTGCCCCGATCCGCCGCTTCGCAAGCCGCGACCAATCCGGCAAGGCCTGCGCCAATGATGATAATATCTGCGTCCATTTTATCGCTCCCAGCGCGAGACTAGAGGGTGGTGCGCGGGTGTCAATCAGACGCCATACCGCGCTTCTAAATGCTCAATGAAATACCGCGCATTCAGTGGCTCGCCCGTCGCCTCAGTCATAATCTCCGGTGTCGATGACATGGAGGCTTTGGACCAGATATTATCGCGCCGCCAGTTGTTGACCGTCTCGAAATTGCCCTCGGATATTTCGGCGTTCACATGCGGGTGGGCCTTGACGATGGTGGCCCATTGTTGCGCGGCCATCATGGCGCCTAGCGTGTAGGACGGGAAATAGCCGAAGGCGCCGGAGGGCCAATGGACGTCTTGCATTGGGCCATCCTTCGGATTGTCGATGGTGGAAAGACCGAGGTAGTCGCGCATCTTGGCGTCCCAGGCTTCCGGCAAATCGCCGACGTTGAGAGCGCCGCTCAGCATGTCTTGCTCCAACTCAAAGCGCAGGATGACGTGGAGCGGATAGGTGACTTCATCGGCATCGACGCGGATGAGGCCGCGCCCGACATGGTGGACGTGGGGCAACAGGTCCGCCAGCGACCAATCTTCGCCCAAGTACTTTTTGATGTGCGGCAGGGCATATTCCCAGAAGGCGGGATTGCGGCCAATTTGCTTTTCGACAAACAGGCTTTGGCTCTCATGCATCGCCATGCCACGCGCCTTGCCGGAGGGCCAATGCGACCATTGCTTAGGCAAGTTTTGCTCATAAAGGCCGTGGCCGGTTTCGTGCAAAATACCCATCAGGGCGGAGAGAAATTCATCGGTGCGATAGCGCGTGGTGAGGCGCACGTCGGACGGCACGCCGCCGCAGAACGGGTGGTGCGAGACGGACAGGCTGCCGTGGTTCATATCAAAGCCAACGGCCTGCATCATCTCAATGCCGAGTGCGCGCTGGCTCTCAATGGGGTAGTTGCCGGACAGCGGTTTGACAAGGC
>JAYTVD010000083.1:0-6213 GCA_043744175.1 Phyllobacteriaceae bacterium | reverse complement strand
GCAAGCCGCCTTAGCCTACCGTCCATCGTTGGGCACGTGGATTGTTCTCATCGGCCTATCGGGGTTTGCGGCAATCCTGCTCCCCCGGCAATTTCATGTGATGATCGTGGAAAATCGCGACGTGAGCGAATTGCGCACCGCTGCTTGGCTTTTCCCCCTCTATCTCATTGCGATCAATCTCTTTGTGATGCCGATCGCGTTAACCGGCCTCACGCATTTGCCTGCGGGCTCGCCTGCCGATCTATTTGTTCTGGCGCTGCCACTTGGAGTCGGGGCAAATTGGCTTTCGCTGCTCGTCTTTATTGGGGGGCTTTCAGCGGCAACAGCAATGGTGATTGTCGCCAGCGTCGCGCTTTCTATTATGATTTCGAACGATTTGGTCTTGCCTCTCATGTTGCGCCGCTATGTCGGGAAAGAACGTGATGAAGATGAGAATTTGCCCGCGACTATTTTGAACGTGCGCCGCGCCGCCATCTTGTGCATCATGCTGGCGGCCTATGCCTATTACCGTGAAACGGCCGTGAACTTTCGGTTGGCGTCAATCGGCCTCATCAGCTTTGCCGCAATCGCGCAATTTGCTCCTGCTTTCATCGGGGGAATGATATGGCGGGAGGCCAATGCGCGCGGCGCAATATTGGGCATGGCAGTTGGCACTTTGGTGTGGTGCTACACTCTGCTTTTCCCTACACTTGTTGGTTCTGATCATCCTATCGTGATGCACGGCCTATTCGGGTTGGAATGGCTGCGTCCACAACATTTGTTTGGCGTTGAAACCAGCGCGTTGACGCATGGTGTGATTTTCAGCCTATCTCTTAATATCTTGTTTTATGTGCTCGGGTCGTTCTCTCGATTGTCATTTCCGCTGGAGCGCATTCAAGCATCAATATTTGTGCCGCGTGATGCAACGCCAATGCCAAGTTTGCGGCGTTTGCGAACGGCAGTCACGATAGATGATCTCCAAGCCACTATTGCACGGTATCTTGGCGCAGAGCGTACTGAGCGGTCGTTTCAAACTTTCGAGGCCAGCGAGGGCCGTCAAGCACAGCGCAGCGTGCCGGCAGACGTTGCGACCATTCGCTTTGCTGAGCAGTTGTTGGCTAGTGCGGTTGGCTCGGCCTCGGCGCGGCTAATTTTGTCCCTACTGTTTCAGCGCAATGACCAATCCAGCCGCAATGCGTTCCGGCTGTTAGACGATGCCTCTGAAGCGCTGCAGCACAATCGCGATCTATTGCAAATCGCGCTCGACCAAATGGCGCAAGGCATCACGGTTTTTGATAAGAATTACCAGCTCACCTGTTGGAACCGCCAGTACCGTACGCTGTTCGACCTACCCGATCATTTTGGTCAAGTCGGCGTGTCGCTTCGAGCGATTCTCGATTTCTTGGCAGAGCGAGGCGATATCTCTCGGCGATTTGAGGATAATGCCATCAAGCGCCTCAGCCAATTTGGCCTGCCTTGGCAAATCGAGTTGGCGACCAGCAATCGCATCATTGAACTTCGCTCTAACCCGATGCCAGACGGGGGCATAGTGGCGACATATACCGATATCACCGCCCGGGTTCGCGCAGACGAAGCGTTGAAAAAGGTGAATGAAAGTCTGGAGCAGCGTGTCGAACTTCGCACGGCGGAACTCAGCCGTGTGAATACCGAATTGGCGCTGGCGCAAACACTGGCCAATGAAGCCAACATCAGCAAGACCCGCTTTTTGGCCGCCGCGGGTCATGATATTTTGCAGCCTTTGAATGCTGCACGGCTTTATAGCGCTTCGCTCGTTGAACGTTTGGGAACATCTGAAAATGAGAAGATTGTCGGCAACATCGAATCGTCATTAGAGTCTGTTGAAGCCATTTTAGGCGCTGTGTTGGATATTTCCCGGCTCGACACCGGGGCGCTCAAGCCCACACTTACAACATTTCCATTGGATGCCCTGCTGCGGCAGATTGAGACTGATTTTTCGCCGATTGCTGCCAAGAAGCGTCTCAAGTTTACAGTGCTGCCAACGAAAGTTTACGTCCGCTCGGATCGCAATCTTTTGGCGCGGCTCATACAAAATCTGGTTTCTAACGCCATCAAATACACACGGACCGGCGGCGTCGTGGTTGGCGTGCGCCGTCGCGGAGCGGGGCTGGAAATTCAGGTGGTTGATAGCGGCATAGGGATTGCGCAGGATAAATCCCGCTCCGTATTCAAAGAATTTACCCGCCTTGAAGAGGGTGTTCGCGAGGCGGAAGGGTTGGGGTTGGGGCTGTCAATTGTTGAGCGCATCGGCAAGGTCTTGAAACTGCCGGTCACCATTAAATCGCGCGTCAATCGCGGCACGACGATGAGCATAACAATTGCTAGTGTGAACCCCACAAAGGAGCAGAGCCAACAAAAGGCCGCGCTTGAGCCAGCCAATATCGCCGGTTTACAACAGCTGCGATTGCTGTGCATCGACAATGACGTGCGCATCTTAGATGGAATGAAGACACTGCTGTCAGGCTGGTCCAACGATGTCATCTGCGTCTCTGACGGCCAATCCGCGCTACGTGAGACCAAGCGTCCGGATTTTGTGCTGGTGGACTACCACTTGAACAATGAGACCGGGATTAGCGTAATTACCCAATTACGAGATAAGTTCGGTGCAGATTTACCTGCCATCTTAGTTACGGCGGATCGTTCGAACGAAGTTAAAGGCTTGGCAGCGGCAATTGACGTGGTCATTTTGAACAAGCCACTTAAGCCTGCGGCGCTTCGCGCTGTTTTGGCGCGCGGGGGCATCAAGGACGCAGCTGAATGATGGCGCTATTCGCTGGCGTTGCTTCTTTCAACACCCATTTTTGAGAGGATGATGACCGCTTGCGTGCGGCTATCGACGTTTAGCTTTTGAAGCACCGCGGATACATGGGCCTTAATCGTGGCTTCAGATACGCCCAGTTCATAGGCAATTTGCTTGTTGAGCAACCCTTCACCCAGCATCCCCAAGACGCGCGATTGCTGCGGGGTGAGCATCTTAATTCTTGCAATCAAATCTGCAATTTCCGGATCGCTTTCTTTCCCGAGATCTATGTTCTCCGGCACCACCACACCGCCTGCAAGCACTGTAGTTATCGCATTTCGAATATGTTCGATACTCGCGCTTTTCTTTACATATCCTGAGGCGCCTAACTCCAGCGAGCGGCGGATCGTTACAGGATCGTCTGACGCCGAGACAATGACAATTGGTACAGTCGGCTGAAGCGCCCGCAGTGTGACCAACCCGGACAGACCGCTGGTACCGGGCATTGTCAAATCGAGCAATACGAGATCAATATCGGGAGTGTCTGCGACCAATTTTTTGGTGGCGTCAAAATCGCCAGCTTCGAAAATTTGAACGTTATCACCAATGGCTCGCAAGGCTTCTTTTATCGCTCCGCGAAAGAGCGGATGGTCATCAGCCACAATAAATATCACACCAGCCGTCATGTGCCCCTCCCAGTGCCTATGTCGGTGTAGTGATAACGCCAATTTTGCGACCACTACAAGGTAATAATCGGCAATTTCCTCAGCCCGCAACTTTAGTGTTAGCTTGATTGTTAGGATTGCGCGCTGCCGCGCAGACGCGATGCTATCTCCGGTAATCTGGCTATGAGCCACACCACAGTCCAGACATTACCTAAGAATGGCAGGGGAATTATCCATAAGCCGGCTACCCAGCTCCGTTCAAAAAGCGCGATGAAAAGTGCAGAGATCGCAAGTCCGAGATAAAGATCAGCCATGGAGGTCAAACCCCAAGGATCGGTCATCAGCCAGCGGCCCGCGCTCCAAAAGTCACCTGTATTCATCGCAAAAACAATGAGTGCCGCAAGGCCGATGCCCAATGCAGCGAAAACGATGCGGAGGATGTTCATGTCTTTTGCGGCGTCCCGTCTTCATTCAAATCTTTGACAACACCCATAAAACGGCGGAAGAATTTTTCCATCAGCGTCATGGATTTTTCGAACTCTTCGTCGGTTGGCAAGGTAGAATTAGAAAGTGCACCAGACTTATCGGCTGCTGCCATTTTGTCTTCCAGTTTTGTCAAGCGACCATCAAGACGGGCGATTTCGTCTTCCATGGCCACACGGTCATCGGCGGCAATGCGGCAGACGAGCTGGTCGGCTTGCTGTGTGCAAATCGACATTTCGCCTGTGGTTTTATCCATACGGACATAACCATCAGCAGTCTTTTCGAGCGTGAAGCGCGCAGCATCCTCAGCAAAGGCGCTGCCGGACAAAATAAGCGATGGCAAAATGACAAGAGAAAGGGTCTTCATTGGATTGTCCTCATTGGCTTTCGGTACTCATGAAAATCATAAGCCGCTAATTTGCCCAAAATGCGACAGGCATTTTGTATTCTTTACGAAATGGTGCTAGCGGCAGCTTATACAAGAAGAGCGGACACCCAGCATGATGATTTATAAAATACTGCCTGAAACAGAATGGGCAGCAGCTGTTGAAGCAGGCGAATTCAAAGGCTCAGGCATTGATATAGCGGACGGCTACATTCATTTTTCCACGGCTTCGCAAGTGGTAGAAACTGCTGCCAAGCATTTCACCGCAAGGCCTCATCTCGTGCTTGTCGCAGTTAACGATGCCGTACTTGGTGATGCGTTAAAGTATGAAGTTTCGCGCGGCGGCGCACTGTTTCCGCATCTCTTCCGACCGCTTTCCGTATCCGAGGCGACCTGGGCAAAACCACTGCCTTTGGATGAAAACGGTGTGCATATTTTCCCCGAGGATGCGCGATGAGCGGTTTGATTTCGAGCCTATTGCGTCGTGGGCTGTTTTGTCTTGATCCCGAACAGGCGCATGGCTTGGGCATCACTGGGCTCAAATCCGGCCTGTTACCGCCCTTTGATGGTGGGCAAGATGCACGGCTTGCCGTTACTATTGCGGGACTCAAATTCCCCAATCCGCTCGGCATTGCGGCTGGATTTGACAAAAATGCTGAAGTACCTGATGCCTTGATGCGTATCGGATTTGGCTTTTCGGAAGTAGGAACGGTCACTCCCAAGCCACAAAGCGGGAACCCGAAGCCGCGTATTTTCCGGCTGGAGGAAGATGAAGCTGTTATCAACCGTTTGGGTTTCAACAATGAGGGCCACGAGGCAGCGCTGGCGCGGCTGAAAGCTCGTGGTTCATCGTCTGGCATTGTTGGCGTTAACATAGGGGCCAACAAGGACAGTGCAGACCGCATTGGTGACTATGTGCTTGGAATTGAACGTTTTTATGCGGTTGCTAGCTATTTCACAGTCAATATTTCATCGCCCAATACGCCCGGCTTGCGCGACTTGCAGGCCCGTGCGAGCTTGGCTGAGCTTCTGTCAAAGGTGATGGCAGCGCGGGATTTGGCTGCGAAGGCTTCGGGTCGCATTGTTCCCATATTCCTCAAAATCGCACCTGATTTGGTTGAAGGCGATTTGGATGATGTTGCGGCGGAAGTGCTGGACAAAAAGTTGGAAGGCGTGATTGTCTCCAACACCACTATCGCACGCGATGGCCTGCGCAGCGCAAACAAGCGCGAGACAGGCGGCATGTCTGGTGTGCCGCTCTTTGAAAAATCCACAATAGTTCTCGCCAAAATGCGCCAGCGGCTGGGAAAAGAAGTGGCAATTATTGGTGTTGGCGGGGTGAACTCGGCGCAAACCGCGCTGCAAAAAGTGCAAGCTGGTGCGGATTTGGTGCAGCTGTATTCGGGCTTTATCTATGGTGGACCAACGCTGCCAAAGACAATTATCAACGGCTTATCGGCGCATTTGACAAAAACGGGCGCAAAATCAATCTCGGAATTGCGCGACGGCGATGTGGCTAAATGGACTGCGAAATCAATTGGTTAGCGCTTGCGCATCGCCAGAATGCGCAACAAGATAAACGCTGGAACAACAACAGCCGCGCCAAGCAATAGGTAATCGCCAAACTCGGCGATGGCCCTAAAGCCCATATTCCAAATGCGCTCAAAGAAGGATTTGATAAGCCGCAGCACATCCAGCGGCATCCAGCCGAACGAGCGCATGATGACACCAACGACGATGGATATCAGCACCAGTTTGATAAACACACGCAACGGCGTATCGCCGAGAAACCCATTCACGCGATCAGCCATAGTCATCATCCCTTTAGAAAATTGGAGCGGGTAGCGGGAATCGAACCCGCACGATCAGCTTGGGAAGCTGACAAGCTACCACTACATCATACCCGCAGCGCGATGTTTCAA
>JAYTVD010000082.1:0-23794 GCA_043744175.1 Phyllobacteriaceae bacterium | reverse complement strand
CTTAGGAGCAGGGGAACAGTATTGCAAGTGCAGCCTACAATTTCGGGAGCCTACGTTCCCAAGCCTTCAAGCATCGCATATTGAATAAGCATCACAGTCTTAGCATCAATAATGCCACCGCTTTTAACCAGCGCGAATGCCTCGCTCAAAGGCATTTCCAACACATCAATATCTTCGCCCTCTTCCGGATTTCCGCCACCATCAGAAATGCGGTCGTTTGGCGAATATTCCGCCACAAAGAACGAAAGCCGCTCAGTGACACTGCCGGGGCTCATAAATATATCGTAGATTTTCCGCACAGCACCAAGCTTGTAACCAAGCTCTTCCTCGGCCTCTTTGCGGATGCAGGCTTCCGGATCAAGATCGTCCAAAAGCCCGGCACAAGCTTCAATCAACGAGGCTTTGTGACCATGCTGAAACGCCGCCAATCGAAACTGCTTCACTAACAACACCGTGCCCCGCACAGGATCATAGGGCAAAATGACAGATGCATCGCCGCGATCATAGGTCTGGCGAACCTGATGGCTCCATGAACCATCGCGCAGTTTCAACTCAAACGTATGTTTGTTGAGTATGGCCCAATCATCTGACAATAACTCGGTCTGGTGATTGCGGACTTCGTTGTCATTACCCATGTTTAAGCCTGCGACAGGCGCGCCATGGTCTCATCATCCACCTCGAAGTTAACATAGACGTTTTGCACATCATCATCATCTTCGAGCACGCCAACCATCTTCATCAATGATTGTGCGCGGTCCTCATCGACCGGAATATTGGTCTGCGGTTTCCAGATAAATTTTGCCGTTTCCGCCTCGCCGAGTGTGGCTTCCAGCGCTTTAGAAACTTCATTGAGACCCGCAAATGAACAATAAATTGTGTGGCCTTCCTCGTCCGAAACCACATCATCCGCGCCCGCTTCAATGGCCGCGTCCATAACCTTGTCTGCCGATGCAGCCGCCGCTGGATAATAGATTTCGCCAATACGATCCCACATAAATGAAACTGAATTGGTTTCGCCCAGTGCACCGCCAGCCTTGGTAAAGGCGGCGCGAACGTTGGAAGCCGTGCGGTTGCGGTTATCCGTCAAAGCTTCAACAATAACGGCCACGCCGCCTGGACCATAGCCCTCGTAGCGTACTTCGTCATAGCTTTCCGTGTCAGCGGCGTTAGCTTTGTTGATTGCGCGCGCAATATTATCCTTCGGCATGGAAACCGCTTTTGCTGCTTGAATAGCGAGCCGCAGGCGCGGGTTCATATCAGGGTCTGGCACGCCCATTTTCGCGGCAACCGTCAACTCACGGCCCAGCTTAGAAAACATTTTCGAGCGAACAGCATCCTGACGGCCCTTGCGATGCATGATGTTCTTAAATTGTGAATGGCCAGCCATGGCTGCTCCTGAACTGCTAAATTTTTGTTGGCTGTCTATAGGCAAATTGCCGTGAGCCGTCTAGCCAAAGTGCTATCCAGTAATGCCAATTTCGCTCACTTCAAGCGCGTTCCGATAAAGAAATGATGGCTGCCTCTGGTGCAGGTCAGACCTTTGACCTCAGATTTGCATGCAAATGCACCTTTTTTCCATTGCCTGCCAAGTTTAAGCACATTGCCACTGAGCGAGGGCATCATAAAACCATTGCCCTCGACATCGCCAATATCCGCCGAAAATCGCACATGCGCACCGTGTCCACCCGAAATCGGACCAAGCGGATTAACGATTTTCTTGGCCCGGCCTGTTTTATGCAACACAAGCCGCACATAGCCCGGCCCCATGCGGTCGCATTGCAATTCCGGCCCGCCCCCGATGGGCTGATAGCGATCCGTGCCACCCTTAGGAATATAGATGCAGCCAATATTGCCCTTAGGCGTAGCAAAGGAAATCGTGCCATTGCGCTCTGGTGTAAACCGCTGGTCTTTGGCATTGGCGGGAAGCGCTAGCGCCAAGACTGCAATAAATAATAGTGCGCGCAACATTTCAATTTCCCATACCGCTCTTACCATAAGTCTAGTTTACAACAACGAAATTGACGAGGGCCATCTTCGCCGAGTCATGGCAATCCGCATACTAAAATGCAACAAGGTAAACATGGCCAAATCATCGACGCTTTCCCGCATTCCACGCTCCATCTGGGTTATCGGCTTTGTCTCCATGTTTATGGATATTTCATCCGAAATGATCCATGCACTACTGCCGATTTATCTGACAACCGCGCTCGGTGCATCGGCTCTATCCGTCGGCTTTATCGAAGGCATTGCGGAAGCCACCGCCAGCATCACCAAACTATTTTCAGGCGCCTTGTCGGATTGGCTCGGCAAGCGCAAGCTGCTGGCTGTCATCGGCTATGGATTGGCAGCATTCACCAAGCCTGTGTTCCCGCTGGCCTCCTACATTGGCTGGGTCATCGCCGCGCGGTTTGTGGACCGCGTTGGCAAGGGCATTCGCGGCGCGCCGCGTGATGCACTCGTGGCAGATATCGCCCCGCCGGAACTGCGCGGTGCCAGCTTCGGCCTGCGCCAATCGCTGGATACAATCGGCGCGTTTCTTGGGCCACTCATCGCGATATTATTAATGTGGTGGAGCGCCAATGATTTCAAATTTACCTTTTGGGTCGCAGTCATCCCCGCATTCATCGCGCTTGGCTTGATGATGTTTGCCGTCAGCGAACCGCCGCAAATTGCACCTTTGAAAGACGCCAAAATTCCCCTGTCGCTAGGTGCCATGAGGCAACTTGGCCGCAGCTACTGGATGGTCACCGCGCTGGCCAGCCTGTTTACCCTTGCCCGTTTTAGCGAGGCATTTTTGATCCTGCGCGCGCAAGCCGCCGGCCTGCCGCTGATGCTTATTCCAGCTGTTTTGGTGGTGATGAACATCGCCTATGCGCTGTCATCCTATCCCGTCGGCGTGCTGTCAGACCGGATGAGCCGCACCACCATTTTAAGCGTCGGCATCGCCATTTTAATCGCCGCAGACTTGGTTTTGGGTCTCACCACATCGCTGACAGGCATCACCATCGGCATCATTCTCTGGGGGCTGCATATGGGCTTCACGCAAGGCATATTGTCCACCTTGGTCGCAGACAACGCCCCCGCGAACCTGCGCGGCACAGCATTTGGCTTCTATAATCTGTTCACGGGATTGGCGTTGCTTGCCGCCAGCATTGTCGCGGGCGGACTGTGGGATAAGATTGGCCCGCAAGCTACATTTATCGCCGGTGCGAGCTTTGCCGCACTGGCGTTAATTGGTTTGCTGGCGACGGTTAGTTTTACAAAGCCGGAAGAACCGTCAAAGACTTAATTATCGTTTCAAAGCCGCCCGCTTCTTGGCCTTGCGATTGCGTGAGACCATATTCAAAAGTTCGACAAATGCCGAGAAGGCCATGGCCGCATAGACATAGCCCTTTTCGATATGAAAGCCGAAACCCTCGCCAATCAGCGTTGTGCCAATCATCAGCAAGAAGCCGAGCGCCAGCATCACGATTGTAGGGTTAGCCTCGATAAACTTCGACAAAGGTTCTGCCGCCAACATCATCACTGCAACTGCCACCACAACGGCAATCACCATAATGCCGATTTCATTGGTCATACCAACTGCCGTGATGATGGAGTCGATGGAAAACACCAGGTCCAGAAGCAAAATTTGAAAAATCGCAGCGCCCATCGACATCGCAACGGTCTCGGTGACGAAATCGCCTTCGGGGTGTGACGGGTCTGTCGCGTGGTGAATTTCCTTGGTGGCCTTCCAGACAAGGAACAAGCCGCCCGCGATCAAGATCATGTCGCGCCATGAAAAGGCATGATCGAAAACCGTGAACACAGGCGCAGTCAGCGTTACAATGATGGCGATTGTGGACAAAAGCCCGAGCCGAAGCACCAGTGCCGCCGAAATGCCAATCCGCCGCGCCCGCTTTTGCTGCTCTTTTGGCAGTTTATTGGTGAGGATGGAAATAAAAATCAGATTGTCGATGCCGAGCACGACCTCCATAACAATCAGCGTCGCCAGTGCGACATAGGCAGTTGGATCGGCAAGAAAGGCAAACATACTCATGCGACGTCCCCGTTTATCAATTATGGGGATATGGGTATCGCCCGACAGGTTTCAACCCGTCATTACCACCAACTTGGCACTGTCTCTTCCAACCGTGGTCCCAATCGCAGCGGCGCGATCTTTTCACACAGTCCTGTGCGGTCAGAAATTTCCAATCCCACGCCGCACAGCGTTGCCTCGCCTTGCGCTGCCTCAAAACGCCCCTTGGGGACTTTGGAGAGAAAGCGATTGAGCGGCTCTTCCTTGTCCATGCCAAGCGAAGAGTCATAATCGCCGCACATGCCACTGTCAGACATATACCCCGTGCCGTAGGTCAAAATCTGATGGTCCGCTGTTGGTTGATGCGTATGCGTACCCACCACAAGGCTTGCCTTGCCATCGACAAAATGGCCGAAACACATTTTCTCAGACGTGGCTTCTGCGTGGAAATCGAAGATAACCGCATCGGCCTGTTCGCCAAGCGGACAGGCATCCAAAATGCGCGTGCCACAGGCGAACGGGTCATCCAAATCGGGGTTCATAAACACGCGGCCCATAATATTAGCCACCAATACCCGCGCGCCATTCTTGGCCATAAACAGCCCCGAACCATTTCCTGCAGTGCCTGCCGGATAATTGGCAGGGCGCAAGAATTGCTGGTGGCGCGGCGCAAATTCCAGCGCCTCGCGCTGGTCCCACACATGGTTGCCAGTCGTCACAACATCAGCGCCGGCGCCAATGGTTTGCAGATAAATATCTTCCGTAATGCCGAAACCGCCCGCAGCGTTTTCACCATTCACCACCACAAAATCCAACTTATAGTCCGAAATCAGGCCCGGAAGCCGTTTCCAAACCGCTGTCCGGCCCGAGCGGCCAACCATATCACCGAGAAATAAAAAGCGCATGTGAACCCTTAGCCACAAGCCTTAAAGCGGCGCAACCCGCTTTCGGTCAGTATCGCATCTAGTGGCACGTCATGTGGCTCGAAAGGCACAGCGTCCACCTCTTGGCAATCAAAAGCAATGCCGACCAACCTTGGCTGAATACCCTTATCGCGAAGCCGTGCAATGGCGCGGTCATAGTATCCGGCACCATAGCCAATCCGGTTGCCGTGCCCGTCAAACGCCGCCAGCGGCATCAGCATCAAGGCCGGGTCCAGTATCGCAGCCTCAGGACCGGGGCCAACAGTGCCAAACCCCATATCAATCATCGGCGCCCCGCGCACCAATTCGCGGAACACAATGGTTTCCTTGTCGATGATGGCCGGAACACAAAGTCGAGCGCCCTTAACCGAAAAATGCGCCATGAGCGGGCGCAAATCCACCTCTGTGCGAATGGGCAAAAAGCCAGAAACCACTTCACCCGGCAGCACAGCCAGCGTCGCGCCAACATCGGCAATCTTGAGACTAGCCTCGACGATATAGTCCAGCGACAACAAATCGCGCCGTTTTAGGGCTTCCAGACGGAGTGTTTTTTTGAGGAGTTTAAAATCAACCAAGATAGGGCGCTTTGGTTGGTCCAGAATTCGCTGCAATGCGTCAAATGGAATGATTTTCGAGAACCGGAGCGGAGCGTACTTTAATGTACGTGAGCACCGGAAGCGGAGAAAATTGCTTCAGTTGGCCATTGCAGTAGAATTATGGCCAACCAAAGTGAACGAACCACACAACCGGTGGAGAGGTTGATCCCGGGTGCCTACAATGTAGGTGGGCGCCGTGTGCTCCAGCCCACGGGCCAAAGCAGGGACAGCTCCCTAAGGATCAGTATGGCCCCGGGGTATAAGTTACGCCTGCCGGGAAGCACAGAACGTCCAACACCTACATAGGGGCAAGCCAGTGCTATTGCCAGCGGCAAATGGTAAGAACGACAGAAAGGTGGTTTTCGTCGTAACTATTCCATGCCAAGTGCGGTCATATACAGGTCCAAAATGGATTCCGCCTCTTCGCGCTCGGCCTTGTCCTGCTTACGAAGGCGAATGATGGTGCGCACGGCTTTGGTATCAAAACCCGTGCCCTTCAGCTCGGCGTAAACTTCCTTGATGTCTTCGGCGATATTTTTCTTATCTTCTTCCAAGCGCTCAATGCGCTCGATGAAGGCGCGAAGCTGGCCAGCGGCAACAGTTTGCGAATTATCCATAACGTCTTCGGCCATTTTATCCCCGTGTATATTAGTGCTGCGAGTCGCTAGCTGATATAAAGTGAGCGCTTCGTTGCCCCAAGAGGCTGGCAAGGTCAATCAGTTCTTGAGCCATAATGCTTGAATTTATGCAGTTCCGGATCGGAATTGAGGGCAAGTAACAACGGCGCAAGTCGCTGCGCCCACGCAAGCGCGCTCGTCTCGTCGGCAATCAAATCCTGCCTAATTTCAATCAGCACATGGGCGCGGCCGGGCTTTGTGCCCTCCTCGTGCATGGTGTCGCCCTTCAGCGCGCCATCATAGGGCTCGTTGTCGCCAATGAAAAGCGAGGCATCCGCCTGCAGGCCCCTTTGCAGGGGAACAAAAACCCTATCATCCTTGTCCCACAAGAGACCAATATGCCAAGGTCGTGGTTTCGTCCCCATCACGGGCGTGAATGAGTGCACCGAAATGAGAACACAAGCACCGCCACTATTGCCATCACATTGCTTGGCACAATCGCGCACAGCATTGCGAAACGGGCGATAATACCTCTCAAGTCGCAGTAGGCGCTCGTCGCTCGCCAGCGGATAATTACCGGTAATGACAGCGCCGTCATAAAGCTGGCGAATGAGCGTAGGGTCATCCTCGCCGCGATTGGGGTCAATCAGCAGCCGCGAAAACCGCGCCATTACGGCGGGCGCATTCATCATCGCTGCCAAATGGCGCGTGACGCTTTCAACGCCAATATCGTAAGCGATGTGCCGCTCGAACTCAGCATCCGGCAGCCCGAGCCGCCCATACCCATCCGGCATATGACGCATGGCATGGTCCGCCACCAACAACAGGCCTTGGCTATAATTTCCGGCAATGATTTCGATGGGTTCAAAAGTCATGCGTTAGCTATCAAGTGTACGGACAAGAAACACAAGCCACTTACCAGCCAAACACCACCGCGCCCATAATGCGACCGGGCAAAAATGTGAACAATCCTGCGCCAACCAACGCCGAATAGAACACAATTTTCATACCGCGCTGATGGGCTACAAAATTGCGCCGCCGCGCCGCCAATATCGCACGCGGCACGCCAAACAGCGTCACAATCGACAGTATATGGATCGGGCTAAACGGCCCGATAAGCCGGATTTCGTGGATGAACAGGCTTGCAAGCGCAATAAACATCATTAGTGCTGCCCATGTATAACCAACATAGCGATGACGAGGGCCGCGTTTGGGCATCCAGAACTGAAAAATCCCCAGCCCAAGCGCCAGCACCGCAGCAAGTGCATGAAGTTGAATCACAGGCGAAGCGTTGAGGAGTGGTTGCAAGGTCATAGCGCTCTTAACCACAGGCAGTTGCAAAACAGAAGGCACTGCGTGTGATAAAAGTGACGCACCGCCATATCACAGCCCGCAATTTTTCCTTGGATGAAGCCGCTCAAACGCAAAGAAGCCATTGTCTCCGTTACACTCTGCGCTAGTGTGCCATCAAGGGACGGGATGCGAGGCGACGGCGTGATGTTTGCGCGGCGCTATTGGCAAGATTGTCCAGCAATACAAGACGATTAAATCAATTCAAATCGATTAAATCGCGCGTTGACATCTGGTGTGTTCTACAACAAAAGGGGCCTCGCAAAGTGAATGGAACCAATGCGAAGGGGCATTTCATGAACAGATGGGTTTTGGGGCTAAAGCTCCGAACGCTCTACCCTGTTCTGGCGGGCGTGTTTTCGCTGTTTTTGTTCAGTTCTGCGCCTGCAAAGGCCGATTTTCGCGTTTGTAATGCCACGCAAAACCTCATTGGTGTTTCCATTGGCTACCGCGTTAAAACCGGATGGACCACCGAAGGGTGGTGGCACATTGATGCTTCATCGTGCAAAACGCTCATCGAAGGCCCGCTGTCGTCACGTTATTACTATTTATATGCCGAAGACGCCGAGCGCGGCGGACGTTGGGAAGGCCCCGTCAACATGTGCGTGGCTGAAAAAGAATTTAAGGTTGCCGGTATCAACGATTGCTTCGCGCGAGGCTTTCAGCGCGCCGGATTTCAAGAATATGACACAGGGGCGCAGTCCAGCTGGATGGTCCAGCTAACGGATGAGCCTGCCACGTCGGGAGCAGAGGCTCCAGCCGACCAAACACCTGCCACACAAATTCCCAGTGCTGTCACTCCCGCAGCGCCCAATCCTTAAGCTAGAATTGAGACGTAACCAATGAGACGTACCCGTAAAGTCAAAATCCTCGCCACACTCGGACCTGCCTCCAATACTGAGGATATGATCCGCAAATTGTTTGAGGCCGGTGCGGACGTTTTCCGCATCAACATGAGCCATTCCAGCCATGATATGCTGCGCGATCTGGTCGCCAAAATCCGCAATGTCGAAGTCGCCGTCGGCCGGCCGATTGGTATTCTTGCAGATTTGCAAGGCCCGAAGCTGCGCGTTGGCAAGTTCAAGGACACGAAAGTTACCTTGGAAGCCGGTGACATCATCACGCTGGATGACAATCCAGAGCTTGGTGACAAGACCCGCGTTTATCTGCCGCATCCTGAAATTTTGAGCGCTGTTGAGCCTGGCCACCGTCTGCTCATTGATGATGGCAAACTCGAACTCATTGCCGAAGCCAGCGATGGCAAATCCATCCGCTGCCGCGTTGTTGCCGGAACCTCCATCTCAGACAAAAAGGGCGTCAGCCTGCCCGATACCACACTGCCAGTAGGCGCGTTGACTGAGAAGGACTATGCCGATTTGGATGCCGCGCTTGCGGCAGATGTTGACTGGGTCGCTCTGTCCTTCGTGCAGCGTCCAGAAGATGTGGCCGAAGTGCGCAAAATCGCCCGTGGCCGCGTTGGCATTATGTCCAAAATTGAAAAGCCGCAAGCCGTTGTGCGTTTGGCTGAAATTCTTGAATTGTCCGATGCTGTAATGGTCGCCCGCGGCGATCTTGGTGTGGAAATGCCGCTGGAATCGGTTCCTGGTATTCAAAAGCAGATCACCCGTGCCGCCCGCAAGGCCGGTAAGATCGTGGTTGTTGCGACCCAGATGATGGAATCTATGATCACCGCACCCGTGCCAACCCGCGCGGAAGTTTCCGACGTGGCAACAGCCGTGTTTGAAGGCGCAGACGCTGTGATGCTGTCTGCCGAGTCCGCGTCTGGCGCTTATCCGGTTGAGGCCGTTGCCACTATGGCCCGTGTTGCGCAGAAGGTCGAAAGCGATCCTTACTATGACAACATCATCCACGCCCAGCGTGCCCAGCCGGACGCCACAGCTGCCGATGCGATTTCTGCTGCTGCCCGCCAGATCGCTGAAACCTTGAAGCTATCGGCAATGGTTACCTACACCGGTTCAGGCACCACAGGCCTCCGCGCCGCCCGCGAGCGTCCGCAAATCCCGATGATTACGCTGACACCAAGGGTCAATACAGCGCGGCGCTTAGCCATCGTCTGGGGCTTGCACTGTGTGGTGACGGAAGATGCGACAGACCTTGATGATATGGTCAACCGCGCCTGCCGTATCGCCTTTACTGAAGGTTTCTCTAAGCCCGGTGATCGCCTGATTATTTCAGCAGGCATTCCGTTCGGCACACCCGGCTCCACCAACATGCTGCGCATTGCCTATGTCGCATCAGACGGCCTGCGCGGCGCGTAATATTCTTAAGATTCAAGCCCATCCCGATTACGGGGTGGGCTACTCCGAACAAACCGCCGTACTTCTCGGCGCTGCGGCAACTTTAGCTTCCGCCACCCGCGCTGCCGCTTGCAGGTCAATCGACTTACCGCTCAATTTTTCCAGCGATTGTATAGCCAACTCTGTCAGCACATAATCTGATTTGTGCCCAACGCCGTGAATCCATAAAAGCTCCGAACCGGCGATAATCTTAGCCAGTCCCTTGGAGTGCACTTCCTCCAAAACAACACTATCCTCGTCGCCCGAAATAATCACCGTCGGCTTTTTGATCTCACTATAACGCGGCGAGATACGCGCCACGGCACCGCACAGCCGTTTCACGCTCTGTGCATTGGCCCGGAAATTATAGGGACGCAGCACAAGTCCGATTGAGGCATCACTGGTGTAAGTTTTCGGCATTTCATTGGGATAGAATACACAAGCCGAGCCACTGTTGAGCCGACCGGACCCAACCGGCAAAGAAATAGTCTCGGCAAAAATGCGCCCGATCACTGGCAGCGCTGTCAGTGTATAATAGCCCGCCACACCGCAGCCCGGCCATGGCAAAACTGCCGGTGACAAGAACAGCAAGCCTTGCACCTTGTCTGGATAGGCAACAGCCAAACTCGCCGTCACCGCCCCACCGAACGAATGCCCGATGATAATGGCAGACTTGATGCCCACATGATCCATCAGCGCGGCAATGGTCTTGGCCTGCCCGTCAGGATCAATATTTTCGGAAGGCCCGCGCTCCGACCAGCCAAGGCCGGGACGGTCCAAGAACAACATCTCAGCCCGCCCGTTCAGCAAGGGCAGAAACGGCACCATCTGGTCTTTGAGATTAGCGCTCGCGCCATGAATAAACACCAGCGGCGGCAGGTCGGCCGTTCGTCCGGCTGCAATATGCACAAAGTGCATCTTCGTGCCGTTGACCACTGCATAATCGCCGATGGCAGGGTTAGCTCGCTCCAGCCGCCACACACCAATGCGCGTCACACCCGCGAGCGCGAGCAAAAGGGCCAGCACAAAGGCCAATACTGCTAAAAATATGTTCAGGTCCGGCTCCCCGCCAACTGCTCTTCAAGAATGCCAACTTGGCTCTGCACATCACGCAACAAAGGATAGACCTCAAGCACCTTCTCATAGGCCTGAAGCGCCTGCTCGTTGCGTTTCAAATCCAGAAATATCGCACCCATTCCAGACAGCGCCCCAAAGTGGCGCGGCTCCAGCTCCAGCGTCTTTTGAATATCGACCATGGATTTGGAATAATTATTCATCATGTAATGGATGGTCGCACGGCGGTTCCAGCCTTCGGCAAATGTCGGCTTCAAGACGATGATCTGATCGAGAAAATCCAACGCTGCCGGCAAATCCTTGCGCGCCACCGCAGCATCTGCCCATTGCATCAAAAGGTCCACCGTCGCGCTGCCGGAGTGGGTCCACTCTTGGCGGATATCATTGGCAATGTCTGCCGCCGCTTTCTCGGTCTTCGCCTTGCGCAGCGAGAGAAATAAATCATTGAGAATGGTGGCATGGTCGCGCTTGCCCTGCGCGGCGGGTGCATCAGCGGGCGGGTTAATATCCAACACCTTAACTTCAGGCATAGGCGCTGCCGCTTGCGCAATAGACATCGGGGGCAACACGAGGCTGCCGCTGAGCAAAAGAAGGGGAAACAAGAAAAAGCGCATAATAGACACATGTGTCGAGTTGCGCTTTAGGTCAATAGCAATTTCGCGTGATTAGCGCCGTATTTATGCGGCGCTCTCAACAAGCCAATAATCAGCCCTGGCGGGCTTTGTAGCGAGGGGCTGTCTTGTTGATGATGTAAACGCGGCCCTTACGACGAACCAATTGGTTGTCACGGTGACGAAGGCGGAGCGCTTTCAGAGAATTCTTGATCTTCATAATAGTAACCGTTCTGTTTCGCCCGCGCGGAGCATAATAGGCATTACTGAAAACGCCGCAAAGTGAGGGGTGAATAGACGAAGGCGGACGGTAATGTCAACCTCGCCAGCCCCTTGAATCGTCAGAATCTCATGCAGATAACTTAGATAGCCGCGTAAAATGCCCCATCTTGCGCCCCGCGCGCACTTCGGTCTTGCCGTAATGATGCACGACGACCTGAGACTCAGCGCAAAGTTCGCCCATCCGGCCAATCTCATCGCCAATAAGATTTTCCATCACGCAATCACTATGCCGTGCCGGATCGCCCAGCGGCAGGCCGACAATGGCGCGAATATGCTGCTCAAACTGCGAAATTGCGCAGGCCGCTTCCGTCCAATGGCCGGAATTATGCACGCGCGGCGCAATCTCATTGGCAATTAACCCGCCATTAGCCATGACGAAGAATTCAACGCCAATAACGCCGACATATTCCAGTGACTCGAGAATTGCGTTCGCCGCCTTGCGTGCCTGCGCCAACGTATCCGCAGATGCCTTAGCCGGAACGGTTGACGTATAAAGTATGCCCTCGCGGTGAACATTCTCCGCCGGATCAAACACCGCAACCGCGCCATTCAAACCCCGCGCAGCGATAACAGAAATCTCCCGCTCGAAGGGCACGAAGCCCTCCAAAATCATCGGCACAGCATTAAACTGCGCGTAAATATCATTGGTGTTGGCCGGATCAGCATTTTTGAAAACCTGCTGACCCTTGCCGTCATAGCCCATGCGCCGCGTCTTCAAAACGCCATTGCCGCCAAATATTTCCAGCGCCCCTTTAAGATCATCAATGCTGCTAACGGGCAAAAATGCCGCCGTCTCAATGCCCGCCTCATTCAAGAAATTCTTCTCAACCAGCCGGTCTTGCGCCGCTTCCAGTGCTTGCGGGCCGGGACGCACGGGCGTCAGCGTATTGATAAATTTCGCCGCCGCTACCGGCACATTTTCAAACTCGTAAGTCACGACATCGCACTGCTTGGCAAAAGCCGCCAGCGCCGCCTCGTCATTATATTTGGCAATCACATGGTCATTAGTAACCTGTGCCGCAGGCGCATTGGCATCCGGATCAAAAATAATCGTGCGATAGCCCAGCCGCGCTGCCGACATCGCCAACATTCGCGCCAACTGCCCGCCACCAAGAATGCCGATTGTCGAACCAAATGCCAAAGCCATCAGACTTCATCCATGGGCTTGAGCGCCACGGCCGCTGTCTGCGCCGCCCGCCAGTCGCTTAGCTTAGATGATAGCGCCTCATCCGAAAGCGCCAGCACCGCTGCCGCCATAAGCGCTGCGTTGATGGCGCCCGCCTTGCCAATCGCCAGCGTACCGACAGGAATGCCACCAGGCATTTGCACAATCGACAACAGCGAGTCTTGGCCCGACAGCGCCTTTGATTCCACAGGCACACCAAACACCGGCAAAATCGTCATAGAAGCCGCCATGCCCGGCAAATGCGCCGCGCCGCCAGCACCCGCGATAATCACCTTATAGCCATTGGACTTAGCCCCGCGCGCAAAATCAAACAGCCGCTCAGGCGTGCGGTGCGCGGATATAATCAAATCCTCATGGGATACCCCCAGCGCATCCAGCGTCTGCGCCGCATAGCGCATGGTCGGCCAGTCAGACTGGCTACCCATAATTATGGCGACATCATAGAAAGGATTTGTCATGAGGGTTCCCAAATTTGCACAGTAGACAGCGACCGCCAAGATAAGCCGCCGCCAATAAAGCAAATGGCTAGGTGCTGCAAGCACGAGGCTCGACCAATTGGAATTTGTTGCACTTGAAAAGTGCCTCGCAGTTAATCAAGAACGAACAAGCAACTTAATGAAGAATGACCAATCCCATACCAGCGCCGTGCAGGTTGGGGACAAGTCTTATCTTCAAAATTCTTCGGTCCTTAAATCACCCAAACACCACCAGCAAATCCTTGGCATCAATCTGATCGCCAGTCTTCACCAGCACTTCGGTGATTTTGCCGTCACGTTCGGCGTGAAGAGCGGTTTCCATTTTCATGGCTTCGATGGAGACCAGCACATCGCCTGCTTTGACCTCTTGGCCAGCCTGCACAGCGAGCGTTGAGATGACACCCGGCATTGGCGCGCCGACATGGGCATCATTGCCGAGTTCCGCTTTGCGTCGGGCGCGTGAGCCGCCGGCGCCATGGGCGCGGTCCGGTACTTTAACGCGGCGCGGCTGGCCATTCATTTCGAAGAACACGGTAATCATGCCCTGTTCGTCCGTATCGCCGATAGCGAGGCAACGAATAACCAGCGTCTTGCCGCGCTCCATATCGACGAAGACCTCTTCTTCGGATTTGAGGCCGTAGAAGTAAGTTGGCGTCGGCAGGATGCTGACAGGACCATAGTTTTCGGCAGCACCGGCAAAGTCTGTGAAGACTTTTGGATACATAAGGAAGGAGGCAAATTCCTGATCGCTGACCTTGCGCTCCAGTTTGGTTTCAATGCCCTTGCGCTCTTGGCCAAGGTCCGCCTCTTTGATGAGCGAACCGGGGCGCACTGTGATTGGCGTTGCGCCCTTGAGCACTTTCTTTTGTAGCTCTTTCGGCCAGCCCATAGGCGGTTGGCCCAAATCGCCGCGCAGCATGGATACGACTGAGTCCGGAAAGGCGATGTCTTTGGCTGGATTTTCAACATCCGCCACGCTGAGGTCTTGGCTCACCATCATGAGGGCCATGTCGCCGACAACTTTGGAAGAAGGCGTGACCTTGACGATGTCGCCGAACATTTGGTTGACGTCAGAATAGGCCTGCGCCACCTCGTGCCAGCGCGTTTCAAGGCCGAGTGAGCGGGCTTGTTCTTTGAGGTTTGTAAACTGGCCGCCGGGCATTTCGTGCAAGTAAACCTCTGATGCAGGGCCTTTGAGATCGCTTTCGAACGCTGCGTATTGCGTGCGCACGGCCTCCCAATAGAAGGAGATTTTGCGTATCCATTTAGGGTCTAAACCGGAGTCACGGTCTGTGCCGCGCAGCGCCTCAACTATCGAACCAAGGCACGGCTGCGAGGTGTTGCCGGAGAGCGCGTCCATCGCCGCGTCAATGGCATCCACGCCAGATTCGACGGCAGCTAGCACAGTGGCGGCGGCAATGCCTGACGTATCATGAGTGTGGAAGTGGATGGGTAAGTCTGTGGCCTCGCGCAGCGCTTTGAACAGCACCTTCGCTGCCGCTGGCTTCAGCAGACCAGCCATGTCTTTCACGGCGATGATGTGCGCGCCAGCTTTCTGGAGTTCGCCCGCCAGATTGACATAGTATTTCAGGTCATATTTAGCGCGGGCAGGATCAAGAATATCGCCGGTGTAGCAAATTGCCGCTTCGAGCAGTTTGTTTTCTTCGAGCACAGCGTCCATCGAGACGCGCATGTTTTCCACCCAGTTGAGGCAGTCAAACACGCGGAACAGGTCCACGCCACCTTGGGCTGCTTGGCGGACGAAATATTTCACGACATTATCGGCATAGTTGGTGTAGCCGACGCCGTTTGCGCCGCGCAACAGCATTTGCAGCAGGAGATTTGGTGCGGCTTCGCGAACGCGCGACAGGCGCTCCCACGGGTCTTCGGTCAGGAAGCGCATGGAGACGTCGAACGTTGCGCCGCCCCAGCATTCTAGCGACAGGAGTTGCGGCAAGGCGCGGGCATAAGTTCCGGCGATGGCGGCAATGTCATGGGTACGAACACGGGTGGCGAGAAGCGACTGGTGGCCATCGCGCATGGTCGTATCAGTCACGAGCACGCGCTTTTCGTTGCGCATCCATTTGGAGAAGGCGACCGGGCCTTCGCGATCCAGCCGTTGCTTGGTGCCGTCCGGTATTGTAGCGCCGTTCATATATGGCGCTTGTGGCAATGCGGCATCTTTTGGCGGACGGGCGCGGCCCTTGGCTTCGGGATGGCCATTGACCGTGACATCGGCGAGATAGTTCAGAATTTTGGTGGCGCGGTCCTGGCGCTTGACCTGCTCAAACAGTTCGGGTGTCGTGTCGATGAAGCGAGTAGTGTAACTGTTATCCTTGAACTTTGGATGGCCGATAATGGCTTCGAGGAAGGTAAGGTTTGTGGCGACACCGCGAATACGGAACTCGCGCAAGGCGCGGTCCATACGGGAAATGGTTTCTTCCGGTGTTGGTGCCCAGGCGGTGACTTTTTCCAGCAAGGGATCATAAAAGCGGGTGATGACCGCGCCTGAGTAAGCCGTGCCGCCATCAAGACGGATGCCGAAACCAGTCGCGCCGCGATAGGCGGTGATGCGGCCATAATCGGGAATGAAGTTATGCTCCGGATCTTCGGTCGTGATGCGGCATTGCAGGGCGTGGCCGTTGAGATGGATGTCTTTTTGCAAGGGCACGCCGGATTCGGGCGTGCCAATTTCAGCGCCTTCGACCACGTGGATCTGCGCCTTTACGATATCAATGCCGGTGATTTCTTCAGTCACCGTATGTTCGACCTGAATGCGCGGATTGACTTCGATGAAATAGAAATCTTCTGAATCGGCATTCATCAGGAATTCGACCGTACCTGCGGCCAGATAATTAGTTTCGCGGGCGATTTTCAGCGCGTAGTCGCAGACCTCCTGGCGCTGGGCATCGGAAAGGTAGGGCGCGGGAGCACGCTCGACGACTTTCTGGTTGCGGCGCTGGATGGAGCAATCGCGCTCGAACAGGTGCACGACATTGCCGTGACGATCGCCCATCACCTGCACTTCGATGTGGCGTGCGCGCTCGACCAGCTTTTCTAAGTAAACCTCATCCTTGCCGAATGCGGCCTTGGCCTCGCGCTTGCCCTCGGTGACTTCGCGCTCAAGCTCGGTTTCGGCGCGGATGGTGCGCATACCGCGACCACCACCGCCCCACGAGGCTTTCAGCATCAACGGGTAGCCAATTTTGAGCGCGAGTTTTTTGACTTCATCTATGTCATCGGGCAAAGGGTCAGTAGCGGGAATGACCGGCACGCCGACTGAGATAGCGAGATTTCTCGCGGCAACCTTATTGCCTAGGCGGCGCATGGTGTCTGGCGAGGGGCCGATGAAAGTGATGCCGGCTTCTAAACAGGCATCGACGAATTCAGGGCTTTCGGACAGAAGGCCGTAGCCGGGATGGATAGCATCTGCGCCGGAGAGTTTAGCGACACGGATGATTTCGGAGATTGAAAGGTAGCTTTCAATCGGACCCATGTCTTTGGCAAGGTGCGGGCCGCGGCCAACCTGATAACTTTCGTCGGCTTTGAAGCGGTGCAGGGCTAATTTGTCTTCTTCCGCCCATATAGCGACGGTCTTTATGCCTAGCTCATTGGCCGCGCGGAACACGCGAATGGCAATTTCGGAACGGTTGGCGACTAAAATCTTTGAAATCTTCACCAGACAAACCCTTATACAATTGGCTCGACCGCACCCCGGACCCACGCCAAGAAGACTGTTATGATTAGTCCTTAGCGAGAAATTTATTGCAGTGCAAATGTTTTGACCGCATCGCAACATTGCTCAATAAATAGGCAAAATAAAACCGCCCAGATTGCTCCGGGCGGTCTTGTTCCAATAAATTGTAAAACAGAAATTACTGATTCTGTTCGTATGTGAACGAACCGTCAGCCTGCTTCTTCCATGTGTAGATAACGAAGTCAGGACGCGCATTGTCGCCCTTTGCATCGTATGTAAGATCGCCAAGAGCAGTTTTGATAGGGCTTGCAGCAACAACTGATGCAGCAGCCTTCACAGGATCGTTCGAGCCAGCCTTAGTTGCGGCAGCTGCGATAACCTGAATGGCGGAGTAGGAGTAAAGTGTGTATGCTTCGGGATCGAAACCAGCAGCAACAAACTTAGCCACCAAGTCCTTAGCATCTGGATTCTTGCGTGGATCTGGACCGAAAGTCATCAATGTGCCTTCGATTGCAGGACCGGCAATGGATGCCAATTCGTTGGAGATGATGCCATCGCCTGACATGAATGTTGCCTTGAGACCTTGGTCAGCGGCTTGACGCACGAGCAGACCAAATTCCTGGAACAGGCCACCGAAGTGAACAACAGTTACGCCTGCATCTTTCATCTTGGTGATGAGGGCTGAGAAGTCCTTATCGCCGATGTTGATGCCTTCGAACATAACTTCTGTTGTGCCGGCCTCGTTCATGAACTTCTTGGTGAATTCCGACAGACCCTGACCATAAGGTGTCTTGTCGTGGATCATAGCAATCTTGGCATCTTTGAAGTTTGCAGCAAGATACTGACCAGCAATCGCGCCCTGTTGATCATCGCGACCACAAGTACGGAATACGTTGGTCAGGCCTGATTCTGTTAGCTTCGGGTTTGTGGCCGAAGGTGTAATCATCATGATGCCGTTTTCTGCGTAAACTGCAGAAGCGGGGATGGATACGCCTGAGTTGAAATGGCCCATAACGAACTTCACGCCATCAGCAACAAACTTGTTGGCAACGGAAATGCCTTGCTTCGGATCGGAAGCATCATCGCCGATTACCAGCTTAATCATGTCGCCATTGATGCCGCCAGCAGCATTGATGTCAGCAGCAGCCTGCTCGGCACCCTTTTGCTCTTGTGCGCCAAAAGCGGCGTTAGGACCAGTCATTGGACCGGCAACGCCGATCAATAGTTCGCCAGCGTAAGCGCCGCTGACTGCCATTATTGCAGCAAGGGCAACGCCCGAGAACAAAGTTTTCTTCATAGTGTAAACTCCCATTGGGTTTATTTTTGAGGGTTCTTTTTATTGGTCCCCGGCGGTAATTTTTTACCGCTTGGAACCAAACTTTGCTGATTTCTCAGCAAATGTCACGCTGATTCACACATCAAAACTATGTCTTTGGTGCAAATCGTCATTAACACTAATTATCCGCGATCCTTCCATGAAAGCGGAGATGCTTTTTCATACAGCCACGGATATTGCGCGGTCATTTGATTTGTACGGGTAAAGCGGTAGCCTACGATGCCCACAATGGCCAAAACAATCAGGTCCGGAATATAATCCGTCAGGCTAAACATTGTGCCGCCATAGAGGGCAAAATGCAGGAAACGCACGGCCGCAGCCAAGAAAAGCGCATTGACGACAAATGCTGCCATTGGCTTCCATGATTTGGCAACGCCTTTGGCGCTGAGCCAGCTCGCGCCACATGCTAGCGCGAAAAATACCCACATGCCAAAGAACCAGGTGCCGCTGAGAAAACTAACAATCATAATATCATCTCCTCTAATGGCCGCCTTCAAGATAGGCTGCGCGGACTTCGGGGTTCGCCAAAAGTTCCTGACCGGAGCCACTCATAGTGATGGCACCATTGACCATAACATAGCCGCGCGAAGCGAGCTTCAATGCGCCAAAGGCATTTTGCTCAACCAGAAACACGGTAAGACCTTTTGTCCTGTTTAGTTCGCGAATGGCATCAAAAATCTGCTTAATGATGAGCGGGGCAAGACCCAGCGACGGCTCATCAAGCAATAGCAATTTTGGACGAGCCATCAGCGCGCGACCAATAGACAGCATCTGCTGCTCACCGCCGGACAGTGTGCCACCGCGTTGGTCAATACGCTCTTTCAAACGCGGGAAGAGAGCAAAAATTTCCTGCACGTCTTCGTCATAATGTTCAAGATTATCAAGGCTTGCACCCATTTGTAGATTTTCCCGCACCGTCATGCGGCCAAAAATACGGCGGCCTTCAGGCGACTGGGCAATGCGCATACGAGCGATCAGATGTGTCGGCACGCGGGTAATCTCCGTGCCGTTAAATGTGACGCTGCCACTGCGGGCCTGTGGGCTGCCGCAAATTGTCATCATCAGTGTTGACTTACCAGCGCCGTTGGCACCGATAAGGGTGACAATCTCACCCTCGTTAACATCCATATCGACGTTGCGAAGCGCCTGAATGTTACCATAGAAAGTATTGACGCCGCGTATTTTCAGTAGCGGTTCTTTTGTATTTGTGGCGGACATTATTTACGCCCTCCAGTCTTAGTCGCGGCTGATTTTGGTGCTTTGGCCTTTGGCAGGCCTATGCCTTTGGCAAATAGCTTTGCTTGGCCAATCCAATCTTCGCGTGCGATGCGGCCGTCAAATTCCAGATATTTTTCAACGGAAATAATGTCGGCCTTTTTCCACGCCGCTATTTCTTTGAATGTGGTTATGCCGTGGGCGCGCAGCTTTGCATCATTGACAGGGCCGATACCTTTGATGAGCAACAAATCATCAGGTAGCTTTGGCGCTGGCGTTTGCTTTGGCGCAGATGAGGGCTTGGCAACGGCTGACTTTACCGGAGTTGACTTAAGAGACACTGGTGCACTTGCCACCTTAGCGATTTTTGGCTTGCGAACGCCTACGCCTTTGGCCAGCAGTTTTGCCTGCCCAATCCAGTCTTCGCGGGCAATACGGCCATCAAATTCCAGATATTTTTCAACAGAAATAATGTCTGCCTTTTTCCACGCTGCAATTTCCTTGAATGTGGTTATGCCGTGGGCGCGCAACTTACCATCATTGACGGGCCCTATGCCCTTGATGAGCAATAGATCATCGGTTGGGGTTGGCGTGGATGGAGCTTTTTGTGTAAGGGATGGTTTGGCAGCAGGGGCAGATTTGGCTACTGCCGCTTTTACTGGCGCCACCTTGTTCGCTGGCTTTCCTTTTGCTTTAGGTGCTGCAACGAGAGCCACTGGCTTAGAGGCAGCTTTTGGTGCAGGTTTTGCGGTCGCCGGTACGCGGTTGGCACGTGATGCGCCAGGCGATATTTTCATCATTTCGCCGCCGGAAGAATGACCTATGGTCTGGTCAATCGGACCAGCCATCATGGACGCAGATGCCATTGGCGCTTGACCTGGACCCGGCTCGGCGTCGAAACCTTCGACCACTTTATCCGGACCAGAGCCAGCAAGCAAAGCCGTCGCCTCATCATCATCAACACCCAGATAGGCGGCAATAACGCGCGGATCGGACTGAATTTCCTTGGGCGTGCCATCTGAAATCTTCGTGCCATATTCCAGCACGACAATGTGATCCGAAATGCCCATAACCACAGACATATCATGCTCAATCAGCAAGATCGAAGTGCCTGTGTCGGCACGAATGCCCTTCAACAAGGTATTGAGCTCAAGGGATTCGCGCGGATTAAGACCGGCGGCAGGCTCATCAAGACAAAGCAATTCCGGCTCAGTACACATGGCGCGGGCAATTTCGAGGCGTCGTTGTGCACCATAGGGTAAATCACCTGCTGGATCATCGGCTCGGTCTGTAAGGCCAATGCGGTCTAGCCAGAATTTAGCCTTTTCAACAGACGCACCAGCTGCTTTTGCATAGGTCGGGAAGCCAAGAAGGCCAAGAACGGTATAGCCGGATGCCTTCATCAGCGTATTGTGCTGTGCCACAAGCAGGTTTTCTAAAAGTGTCAGGCCAGAAAACAGCCGGATGTTTTGGAACGTGCGTGCCACACGGGCCTTTTTATTGGCCTCAAAGTCCGTCAAACGTTCGAGCAAATGAGTTTCCCCATTGCTGCGCTTCATGGTCATCATGCCTTCAGTTGGTTTGTAAAAACCTGTGATGCAGTTGAACACTGTGGTTTTGCCTGCACCATTTGGACCGATAAGAGCGGTAATTTCACCGCGCTTGGCTTGGAAGGATAGATCGTTGACAGCGACGAGGCCGCCAAATTTCATTGACAAGTGATCTACTGTGAGAATTGCATCAGACATTTTATTGGTTTCCAAATTACCTGAGGTCATCATCCATGTCCCTCTTTGGTAAATTCGCCTGAGATATTTTTGCGTCCTGCGTGAAGGAAGGCGGTTGGTGTGCGGTTACCCACAAAGCCACGCGGCTTGTAGAGCATCACAACAATCATCGCCAAACCAAAGATCAACATGCGGTACAATTCCGGCGTGAAGTCGTTGCCAAAAATATGCTTCAAGAAATCCATTTCGCGCAGCAATTCAGTGCCGCCGACCATGGCAACCGCAGCAAGTGCAATGCCAATAAGTGAACCCATGCCGCCTAGAACCACAATCGCCAAGATCACAGCTGATTCCAAGAACACGAAGCTTTCTGGCGATACAAAACCTTGGCGGACAGCGAAGAACGCGCCGGCGAAGCCGCCGAACATGGCACCGATTGCAAATGCTGTTAGCTTGGTTGTTACGGTATTGATGCCGAGCGACTTGCAGGCGATTTCATCTTCACGCAGTGCCTCCCAGGCGCGGCCAATTGGCAAGCGACGCAGACGGATGGTAACAAATGCGGTAAGCAACGCGAGTAACAGTATCAGGTAATAGAGGAATATTTTATAGTAAGCCGATGAGGGCGCGAGGCCGAAAGTATCGGCAAAACCACCTGCACCCGGTGTAAATTGTAAGCCAAACAATGTCGCCTTGGCAATACCTGATACGCCGAAGGTACCATTGGTTACGGGTGTCCAGTTGATGATGACGAGACGGATGATTTCCCCGAATGCCAAGGTTACGATGGCCAAATAGTCGCCACGCAAGCGCAGGACCGGAAAGCCGAGTATGACGCCCCAGAAACCGGCCAATATGCCAGCCAGCGGTAGAAGTACCCAGAATGACAGACCAAAATTTGCAGACAGAAGTGCATAAGAATAAGCGCCAACCGCATAAAATGCGACGTAGCCGAGATCGAGCAAACCGGCGAGGCCTACTACGATGTTGAGGCCCCATGCCAGCATCACATAGATCAAAATTTGAATGCCAAAATTATCAACCCATTTAAGTGATCCCTGGATTCCGACAATTGCAATAATCAGCACTGGATAGATAAAGAGAAACAAAATTGCTAATTTGGAGAAGTTCTTCCTGAAGTAGGAAGGCTCGCCTTGAGCGACAGGATTCGCCACCGCAAAAGCCTTTTTCCGCGCCTGATAAGGCTGCACATAGGCGGACATCATGAAACGTCCGAGCATCGCCAAGCCAACCACAATGGCCAACAGGCCCCAGCGGGTGCCTAGGATAAGCTCATTGCGAATATTGGTCTTGCTTTCCAGACCAATGAGGAGGACGAACAAACCGAAGGCGACGATGCCGGTGAATACGGCATCACGCAAGGCTTTAGCGTAATCGACTTCAGCAGCGTTGGAAACAGGTGAGTTTGCCATTGGATTACACCTTTTCCACTTCAGGGCGTCCAAGCAGGCCGGACGGCATGAAGATCAACACAATTGCCAGAATTGAGAATGCCGCGACATCCTTATAGTCGATGGAGAAATAGGCCGACCAGAGTGCCTCGATGAGACCAATGAGCAGCCCGCCAACGACCGCGCCAGGAAGCGAGCCAATGCCCCCGAGAACCGCCGCCGTGAAGGCCTTCACACCCGGTACAAAGCCATCTGTAAAGACAATGACGCCATAGTAAGACAGATAAAGTGTACCGGCCACCGCCGCGAGTGCCGCGCCCATGATGAATGTAATGGAGATGGTTTGGTCAACGTCAATCCCCAGAAGGGATGCCATCTTACGGTCCTGTTCGCAAGAACGTTGCGCACGACCTAGGGGCGTCTTATTGACGATGTACCAGAAAATATAGAGCAGCGCTGCGGTCACAAGCATAATCAGGATTTGCTTGTTGGAGATTATTACATCAACGCCGGTTAGTGGATTGTGATAGAGTACCCGATTGCCTGTAATCAATGCTGGAATTGGCTTGTTGCGTGCGCCTTGTGCCACTTGGATGAAGTTTGACAGCGCGATCGACATACCGATAGCGGTTATGAGCGGAGCCAAACGGAATGAACCGCGCAGCGGACGGTAAGCGACACGCTCAATTGACCAATTCCAGAGGCTGGTGAGCAGCATGGCGACCAACATCATTATGAGCAGCGCAATCGCGACAGGGATGCCCACGAACAGCGATGTTAAAATGAGATAGGTGATTAGCGCGATGAACGAGCCGACCATAAAAATATCGCCATGAGCGAAATTTATCATGCCGACGATACCGTAAACCATCGTGTAACCAATTGCGATGAGGCCATAAATAGACCCCAGGGTGATACCATTGATCACCTGCTGGACAAAATACTCCATGCGACTCCATTACCCCCGGTTGGCTGCT
>JAYTVD010000081.1:0-1949 GCA_043744175.1 Phyllobacteriaceae bacterium | reverse complement strand
TTGGTGTTGCGCTCCTCTTGCAGGGCAATGGCCTTGGGCGCAAAGCTTTTGAGGAAGGCTTTGAGCTCAGTGAACACAGGCGTCACATCGCCCGCGCGGTTACCCGGATCATATTGCTCCATCAGCGCATCATAGGGCGAGAGGTTTAGCACATCGGCGCGAAGCGCTGCCTCCTCGCGGACCAGCGCGACAACGCCTTCCAAACTTGGCGCGAAGCCTGCCCAATCACCCTTGCCACGGGCGGTGCGCCATAGCTGCTCGCAGCGCATACGGGTGATGGTTTGGCGCTCGACAAACTCCGTTGGCAGGCAGGTGGCGTTGATATAGCTGCGCTCAAGCTCGCGCAGTGCGGCGCTTTGCTTGGCGTTGAGGGGGTCGGATTTAGCGGCCTCTATCCAGTCGCGCACATGCGGGTCGGTGGCCTTTGCGTGATACATGCCGGACAGCGCGGCCATGGCCTCGGCGCGTTTCTCGCCGCCGCCGGATGCCATGTTTGTGGCCTCATCCGTGCCAAGAATGGCCAGCGCATGTTCGAGCGCTTCTAGGCTTTTGCAATGGGTATCGAGTTTGGCAAATGACATGGTGGCTCTCTTTTGTGTTTCCCAAGCGATAGGGTATCGTTCATTCAGTTACAAGAATCATCGAGGGTAAGACAATGATTGGCATGATTTTGACGGGCGTTGTCGCGGCGATCCATCTTTATATCGTCTATTTGGAAATGGTGCTGTGGGACACGCCTGCGGGGCGCAAGGCGTTTAACCTGACGCCGGAATTTTCCAATGCGTCGAAAGTGCTGGCAGCTAACCAAGGGCTTTATAACGGATTTTTGGCCGTAGGCTTGCTGTATGCGCTGTGGCAGGGCGATAGACTGATGCAGCTATTTTTGTTGGCCTGTGTTGCCGTTGCAGGGCTTTACGGTGCGATGACCGTGGGCAAGAAGATATTGTTTATCCAGACAGTTCCGGCGGTGCTGGCGATTGTGGCGGTGTGGGCAAACATCTAAATTTGGGTTGGAGCTTTAATTTGTCCAAAGCCGGTGAGAATAGAGCTTCTGAGAAGATCGTAACTCGGGTGAGTGCGAGCGGGGCAACGGTTTACATGAATCTTGCAGCGCTTAGGAAGCTAATCGCTGAATTAGAATCGATCAGTAATGCTGCTCCAGAAAGCTGCTATGAAGTCCACTTGGGTGCGTTGTTTTCCTATTTTGATGCCAATGATGCCCACATTTCGCCAAACGCAACTTATAGTGACGGCCTTCAGGCAATTGTATCAGAAATAGCAGATCGTAATTTGAGAGCGGCAATTGCTGACGGGGTGTTACCTCACGACGCTTTTGCATCACCATTTGAAATTACTGTAATGCACGTCTCTGATGACGCTCTCAGAAGTGAAGGCGAGAGACCCTCAGATTGAAACTCGTTCTACTTTTCCGTCAGCTTCAGCTCAATGCGGCGGTTCTTGCCCCGCGCTTCGTCTGTGTCGCCGGGTTCCAGCGGTTGGAATTCGCCGAAGCCTGCGGCGACGAGACGGTTGGCTGGCACACCGTTGGCGATGAGGTATTTGACGACGGCGGTGGCTCTACCGGAGGATAGTTCCCAATTGTCCGCATATTTGCCGTTGCCGGAGATGGCGCGGTTGTCCGTGTGGCCGTCAACGCGCAGCACCCAGTCGATTTCCGGCGGGATTTCTTTGGCGAGTTCGATGATGGCTTGTGCCAGTTTCAGCATTTCGCCTTTGCCCGCATCGTTGATTTCGGCGGCCCCGGAGGGGAACAGCACTTCGGACTGGAACACGAAACGGTCGCCGACAATGCGGATGTTTTCTCGATCTGCGAGGATTTCCCGCAGGCGGCCGAAGAAGTCTGAGCGATAGCGGTTGAGCTCCTGCACACGCTGGGCAAGGGCTACGTTAAGGCGTTTGCCAAGGTCGGCGATCTTGGTGTTGGATTG
>JAYTVD010000080.1:0-6279 GCA_043744175.1 Phyllobacteriaceae bacterium | reverse complement strand
CTACGGCGGCCGTTGCAGCATTGGCAGATGACGCGGAAATCTGTGGCTGCAACGGCGTTTGTAAGGGCACCATCACTGGCGCGATTACATCTAAAGGGTTGACGTCGCTCGATGGCGTACGCTCCCATACCAAAGCCTCCGCATCATGCGGTTCCTGCACCGGTCTTGTTGAACAATTGCTCAAAGTCACGCTTGGCGACAGCTATAATCCCGCCGCTGTCCAGCCAATGTGCCCATGCACCGATCTTGGCCATGATGATGTGCGCCGCTTGATAGTCGCCAAATCGCTGAAGACAATCCCCGCCGTTATGCAGGAATTGCAGTGGAAGACATCATGCGGCTGCGCCAAGTGCCGCCCGGCACTGAATTACTACCTCGTCTGCGATTTCCCCGGCGAATATGAGGATGACTACCAGTCCCGCTTCATCAATGAGCGTGTCCACGCCAACATCCAAAAGGACGGCACTTACTCTGTCGTTCCACGCATGTGGGGCGGTATGACGACTTCAGGCGAACTGCGTGCCATAGCCGATGTGGTGGATAAATTCGCCATTCCGGCAGTGAAATGCACCGGCGGCCAGCGCATTGATTTGCTCGGTGTCAAGAAGGAGGATTTACTTGATGTCTGGGCGGATTTGAACTCGGCGGGCATGGTATCAGGCGCTGCCTACGCCAAAGGGCTGCGCACAGTTAAGACATGCGTCGGCACAGATTGGTGCCGCTTCGGCACGCAAGATTCCACCGGGCTTGGCATCCGCATTGAAAAGTTCATGTGGGGCTCATGGACGCCTGCCAAGGTGAAAATGGCGGTGTCCGGTTGTCCACGTAACTGCTCGGAAGCCACGTGCAAAGACGTTGGTGTTATCTGTGTCGATAGTGGCTACGATATTCATTTCGGCGGAGCGGCAGGGCTGGATATTCATGGCACGCAAGTGCTTTGCCATGTCGAAACTGAGGATGAAGCGCTGCAAGTCATCGTGGCACTTACCCAAGCCTATCGTGAGCAGGGCCGCTATCTGGAGCGCATCTATAAGTGGATGAAGCGCGTCGGCATCACGTCAATCAAGGCCAATGTGGTCGATGATTTGGAAAGGCGCCAAGCGTATTTTGAACGCTTCGTGTTTAGCCAAAAGTTCGCACAAGTGGATCCGTGGGCTGAACGCGTATCGGGCAAAGACAAGCATGAGTTCAAGCCGATGGCGACTCTAACTCTGGAAGCAGCAGAATGAACGCCATGACAAAAAACTGGGTAGCCATTGGCACGATACATGACATCCCGCTGCGCGGTGCGCGGTGCGTGAAAAATGGCGATATGACCATCGCCATTTTCCGCACGGCAGAAAATCGCGTGTTCGCCATAGAAGATAAATGTCCGCATAAGAACGGTCCACTCAGCCAAGGTATCGTGCATGATGGCTGCGTAACCTGCCCGTTGCACAATTGGGTGATCTCGCTGGAAACCGGCAAGGCGCAAGGCGCTGACGAAGGTTCAACGCGGACATTCCCGATACAAATGGATGGCGAGACAATCCTGCTCTCACTGAGTGTCTGAAATGGCAGCGCAGGCAGGCGAAACAGTAAAGACCACATGCCCTTATTGCGGCGTAGGCTGCGGTGTGCTGGCCACGCCGCAGATGGATGGTTCGGTTACAATCAAGGGTGATCCCGATCATCCGGCTAACTTCGGACGGCTGTGTTCCAAGGGGGCCGCTCTGGGCGAAACTCTCTCGCTTGACGATCGGTTACTCTATCCGGAAGTGCATGGTCGCAAGACCGGCTGGAACGAAGCGCTGGATTTGGTGGCGGAGAAATTTTCATCAGCAGTGCACGAGCTTGGCCCGGACAGTGTCGCCCTTTATGTCTCCGGTCAGTTTTTGACTGAAGATTACTACATCGCCAACAAGCTAATGAAGGGCTTCATCGGCTCGGCCAATATCGACACCAATTCGCGTCTTTGTATGGCCTCATCGGTTGCCGGCCATCGCCGCGCATTTGGTTCTGACACGGTTCCGGGAACCTACCAAGACTTAGAACTGGCGGACCTTATCGTGCTAACCGGCTCAAATCTGGCTTGGTGCCATCCCGTGCTCTACCAGCGCGTCGCGGCTGCCAAGCTTACCCGCCCTCAAATGAAGATCGTTTTGATAGACCCGCGCGAAACCATGACAGCGGACATCGCCGACATGCATCTGGCCATTAAGCCCGATGGTGACGTGGCGCTGTTTTTGGGCCTGCTTGCATATCTGGCGAGGTCCAATTGCCTCGACAAAAGTTACATCTCGCAACACGTAAACGATATGGACGATGCATTGACGATTGCCGATGCACAAACGCCAGAGGAACTTGCCTTCGCAACAGGCCTAACCCACGAACAGACAAACGCGTTTTTCTCGCTATTCGCCAAGACATCCAAGACCGTCACAGTCTATAGCCAAGGCGTCAACCAGTCCGCGTCCGGCACAGACAAAGTCAACGCTATAATTAACTGCCATCTGGCAACGGGCCGTATCGGCAAGCCCGGTGCAGGGCCATTTTCAGTCACAGGCCAACCCAACGCCATGGGCGGGCGTGAGGTGGGCGGCATGGCAAACATGCTCGCCGCACACATGGATATTGAGAATTCCCATCATCGCGATGTAGTTCAAGGTTTTTGGAAGGCACCAACCATAGCCTCCAAACAAGGTTTGAAGGCCGTGGACATGTTCAAAGCCGTCGCTGATGGTCGCATCAAAGCGCTGTGGATTATGGCGACCAATCCGGTTGATTCTATGCCGGATGCTGACGCCGTTGAGGCCGCCATCAAGGCGTGCCCATTTGTTGTGGTCTCCGATGTCAGCGACAAGACCGACACCATTCGTCATGCCCATGTGAAACTCCCGGCCGCCGCGTGGGGCGAAAAAGATGGTACGGTGACCAACTCCGAGCGTCGCATTTCTCGACAGCGTAATTTTATCGACTTGCCGGGCGATGCGCGTCCAGACTGGTGGCAGCTCGCCGAAGTTGGCAAGCGCATGGGGTTCGCTGATGCATTTTCATATACCGGACCTTCCGCCATCTATGCCGAACACGCCGCACTTTCCGGCATTGAAAACCACGGCTCCCGAGATTTTGATATTTCAATTCATGAGGCAATCGCGCCCGCCACTTACGACGCGATGGTGCCCTTCCAATGGCCCGCTACAAAGGGAAAAATTAGCACAGGCGACACTCGTTTCTTCGCGCAAGGTCAGTTCTACACCCCAGATCGCAAAGCCCGCGCAGTTCCTGTTTCAGCGCCAATCGGGCGCAAAATTGACGCTGCATTTCCGCTAACACTCAATACCGGACGCGTGCGCGATCATTGGCACACCATGACTCGCACCGCCAAGACCGCGCGGCTTTCCGCGCATATTGCAGAACCATTCTGTGAAATTCATCCAAACGATGCGTTAGCATTGAAGATCGCCGACGCGTCAATCGTGAAACTTGCCAGCCCGCACGGCGGCATACTGGTTCGCGCCTTGGTGACCCCACGCCAGCAGCCCGGCAGCGTGTTTGTGCCCATGCATTGGACAGATCAATTCGCAGCCGCCGCACGTGTTGATACTCTTGTCGCGCCAGTGATCGATCCATTTTCTGGCCAGCCCGCTTCCAAAAATATAGCCGTGTCGCTTCAGCCATTTACCGCCAAACAATACGGCTTCGCAGTTTTGGGAAATCGACCAGAAATCTACGCCGCGAGTTATTGGGCGCTGGCAAAATCCGAACATGGTTGGCGAATAGAGCTGGCTTTTGGTGATGTCCTAGCAGCCCCATCCGCGTTCGCCCGTACATTATTTGGCGCGACCGAGACGTCAGAGCTCATCGCTTATTGTGACGCCAACTCCGGCCAAGAGCGCTTCGCCCTGTTTGATGGCGGCAAGCTGCTCGGCGCTCTATTCTTGGGCCCAACTCCGGTTGCCGTGTCCCGCCAAACGGCGGCTAAGGAACTCGGCAAAACCCACAACGACACCCGCGCGCGCTTCCGCGTTATCGCGGGCAGGGCAGGCACTGACCGACCAGACCCCGGTGCAATTGTATGCTCGTGTTACTCAGTTGGTATCAACCAAATTACCAGCGCCATCCGCAATGACAATTGCCACTCCGTTGAGGCTGTGGGCGAGTTGACAAAGGCAGGCACAAATTGCGGCTCATGCCGCGCTGAAATTCGTGGCATCATCGGCGCGACGGTTGCCAGTGTCGCTGCCGAATAGTTGGGCTTACATCAACTGTAGGCCCTTAAGGCTGGCGTGGCCTTCACGACCGATAATAATATGGTCATGGATCAAGATGCCCAAAGGCTTGGCTGTCTCAACAATCGTGCGCGTCATCTCGACGTCAGCACGCGAAGGCGTCGGGTCGCCCGATGGATGATTGTGAACTAAAATAATTGCCGTCGCTGCTAGTTCCAGAGCCCGCTTCACCACTTCGCGCGGATAAACCGGCGTATGATCCACCGTGCCCGTTTGCTGCACCTCGTCGGCTATCAGCACATTTTTCTTGTCGAGAAATAAAATGCGAAATTGCTCGCGCGTTTCAAATGCCATGCTGGCGCGGCAATAGCCGATAACTTGGCTCCACGAGCCCAAAACTTCACGACCGGTAATCTCAGTTTTCATTAGTCTTTGTGATGCGGCGAATACCAATTTCAGATCAAGCGCAATAGCTTCGCCAACGCCCGGCACCTCACAAAGCAGGCTTTCCGTTGCAGCAAATACGCCGCCTAACGAATGGAATTTTTTTATGAGCGCTTTGGCTATAGGCTTTGTGTCCGCGCGAAGAATTGTCCGGAACAATATCATTTCCAAAAGCTCATAATCCGCCAAACCGGCATCACCAGCCACTTTGAAACGTGAGCGCAGACGTGTCCTATGACCCGCAAGATCATCGTTCAACTTCGCCGCGGCGGCACTTGTGGAGGCAATAGTAAAACCGGCGTCCTGCCTTTGGCGCGACTCTTCAAAGCCGTCATCTAAAATGTTATTTTTGCCCATGTCTCACCCTGCGGATGAAAGCTAGACCGAAATTCCCGGATGGTCGAGGCCTTTTGGTGATATCGTGAAAATTTCACAACCTTGCGCTGTTACACCCACCGTATGCTCATACTGGGCTGACAAAGATCTGTCGCGCGTCACCGCTGTCCAGCCGTCAGCCAGCACTTTCACATGCGGACGGCCGAGATTAATCATCGGCTCAATGGTGAAAATCATGCCTTCGCGCATTTCCACGCCTTCATTCACCGTGCCATAGTGCAAAATATTGGGCGCATCGTGGAATAGCTGTCCAATGCCATGGCCGCAAAAGTCGCGCACCACGGAGCAACGCTCTTTTTCAGCATAAGTTTGAATTGCCGCGCCGATAGCACCGGTTTTCGCGCCAGGCCGCACAGCAGCAATGCCGCGCATCAGGCACTCATAAGTCACTTCCATCAGCCGCTCGGATGAGCGCGCGATTTTTCCCACAGCATACATGCGGCTGGAATCACCATGCCAACCATCCAGAACATAGGTCACGTCAATGTTGACAATCTCGCCTTCACGTAACTGCTTGTCATCGGGAATGCCGTGGCAAACCACGTGGTTGATCGAGGTGCAAGATGATTTTGTATAGCCGCGATAGTTCAGCGTTGCTGGCAGCGCACCGTGATCCATCCCGAATTCATAAATAAAACGATCAAGCGAATTGGTAGTCACGCCGGGCTGCACCATGTCGGCCAGAGCATCTAGGACGCGGGCAGTTAGTTGCCCCGCTTTGTGCATACCCTCAAACGCCTCGCGGCCATGCAGCCGGATTTGCCCGGTATTTTTCAGCGGCGAAAGCGCTGCATCAAGATAAGTCACCATGATTCGACGTCCAGCAGAGTATCAAAATTAAATGTTTCGTAATTGTCGCATTAAATGGGGTGTTTCATCAAGCATTACATGGTTGCGCGCCAACCACAAAACAAATTAGCCGTCTGCATTCCGGTCCGAGGGAATGCAGACGGCTAGCCCGGGCATTGAGTGGGGCGCAATTAGCCCGGGTTTTAAGAGCCAAACTTTCGTATATTTGGCGTTGCAGTACCCTTGCGTCAGTATCGTGCGCCGCGCATCACCCATTTGGGGTATGCGGACAAATAAAGTGAAATATTTTCTGAATAAGCCGCACTCTTGACCACGCGCCTCGAACGCGGCATGGTGGGCTCATGAAAACGGCAAAGCGCATAGGCGCCATTTGTATCACCGGGATTATTCGCTAGCATTTGCTGGCCGACCGTTTTCG
>JAYTVD010000079.1:0-24223 GCA_043744175.1 Phyllobacteriaceae bacterium | reverse complement strand
CAATCAATCACCTGCGGGTGTTCTACCGCTGGCCGGTCATCACAGATTTGATGAGCTCATACATGTCGAGCCTTCCTGACAAAAAGATGCTGCTCTACTCCAGCGCCACGTGGAAAGTTGAACCTTATCTCTAATTTCAATCAGCCCGTGGATCAAAATTTTCGGCAGAGGAATACGTCATGCTAATCAAAATGAATGAAAAAGTACGAAGCTATGTAAGCAACTGGCTTCGCCGATTTAATGGAGACGAGCGCGGCGCGGCGGCTATCGAGTTTGCCTTCATCGCGCCACTGCTTATCACCATGTACTTAGGTACAATGGAAATATCGCGCGGACTGCAGGTCAATAAGAAGGTTGGTCGCTCGGCAAGTTCGGTCGCAGATTTGATCGCTCAGATTGACGATGGAGCACTTAATAAGGCAACAATCGAAGATATCATGAAGATTGGTAAAGCAAATTTGCAGCCCTATAACCTAACCCAGCCTACGATAATCGCGACTGGCATCACGATAAACGCCGCTGGCGCAGCCACCGTCGCTTGGTCACGGCAAGTGGCCAATACAACTGCTTCCACACCTTATGCAGCCGGCATTGCTGTCACTGACGTGCCTGCAAAACTTTTGATCGCCAACACCTTCCTTATCAAGGTGCAGACCAAACTTGAGTACCGTTCAGTCACGGCTTGGTCTTTGACAAAGAATAAGTCGGACGCAAATGGGCCCTATGCCGCGATTGACATGGCTGAGGTATATTATTTGCGCCCTCGCACCGCAAACTCATTGGCGTGCAACGACTGCTAAGTCTGGTTCATATAATTGAGATCAAAACGTCAGGGTTCTTGCGGCTTGGAAAAGGCGGCAAGGGCCCTGACGGCTTTAACGTCCGAATTATAGGCCTCCTGCCCAATGGGTACAAAACGGGCAGCGTTTTGGTCCGTTAGGAGTTCAAACAAATCCGGGTCGTTTGTAGCCGCGTTCACAAGAAAGCTTTGCAATAATTCCTTTACCTCGGGATTGAGGTTTTTTCGGATTGCGTGCGGGCCGAACGGTATGATTTGTGATTGCCAGACGGCTACGAAATCCCGACCGCTCGTTAGCAGTTCATGTTGCAGCGCGTCTTGAAGGTCCAATGGCTGCTTGATCGACTGGTTTTCCGGGATAGTGGCAAATAGCCCGTCAGAAACTCCGGACTTAAGCGAGCCAATTGCGGCATTACCATCATCAAAAAATTGCAGCCATGCTTCATTGCCATTCAGAGCGCCATTTGACCCAGCAAATTCAGAGAGCGGCACGCCAAAGGCAGTCAGCGAATCTTTGCCGGAAATTGCGATGCCCTTTGATGTTGCTAGGTTTGCCAGTGATACTGATTTATCCAAAAACAGCACTGTTTTCGTGCCAATAGCGCCATTGGCGTTAACTGGTGCGACGAGCGGGGTGATACACTCGCAGCTAATCCACGCTGTGGCATAGGCCGCGCTGGAATAGATGGCGTATTCAACTCTGGAGCTGGCCTGCGCGTCAATTAGTGCTGGAAAATCACGCATTTCGGTGATTTCAACGGGCATTGAAAGTGCTTTAGAATATGCGTCGCGTATCTTTGTCATCTCCGTCGGTGACAACTGCCGCACTGTGCCCTCCATAATCCCGAGGCGAAATGTGCCTAGATCTTTGCGCCAATCCGCGCGGCTTTCAGGCGCATTTAGAAAAACAGCAGACAGGGTAAGAAGCGTAGAGATCCAGAGTTTTCTAAAATCAAATGACGGCATTTCTCTTCTTTCCACACGATTTGTCGAATCAGCGCAGCATAGTTGGACATCAGCGCTCAAGCATCCTATTTGATAGAAAAGGGAGACTTTATGGCACGCGCATTTCTATTTGTTCTGGATTCATTTGGAATTGGCGGTGCTCCAGATGCCGACACCTATGGTGATGCTGGTGCAAACACATTTGGCAATATTGCTGCCGCCTGCCATGCATCGAAAGGCGATAAAGACGGGTTGCGGACGGGACCGCTTTTGCTACCAAACCTTGCCAGACTTGGACTTGGCCGCGCGGCGCTACTAGCCAGCGGGCAACTGCCAATTGGATTTTCGAGCAATATTGAACCAACAGGTACTTGGGGCGCTGCAACTGAAACATCTCATGGCAAGGACACACCGTCTGGCCATTGGGAAATCGCAGGGGTACCCGTGCAGTTTGATTGGGGCTATTTCCCCGATACAATTCCGACGTTCCCGAAAGAGCTGATTAGTGCTATTTGCGAAGACGCAAAAATTGCAGGAATATTGGGCGATTGCCATGCCTCCGGCACCGATATTATCGAGCGCTACGGCCAAGAACATGTCGCCACCGGCAAGCCAATTTTCTATACGTCCTCAGACTCCGTCATGCAAATTGCTGCGCATGAAGAGGTATTTGGTTTGGAGCGTCTTTATGCGCTGTGCGCCATCGCCCGCAAACATCTGGATGGATACAATATCGGGCGTGTTATCGCGAGGCCGTTTATAGGCACTGATAAAAGCAATTTTGAACGCACCGGCAATCGCAAGGACTATTCCGTGCTGCCGCCAGAGCCTACACTGCTTGACCGGTTGAAAGCTGCGAGCCGCAATGTGATCGCCATTGGCAAAATTGGCGATATCTACGCGCACCAAGGAACGACCGATGAGCGCAAGGCCAATGGCAATATGGCGCTCTTCGACAAGACATTAATCGCCATGGACGACGCCAAGGATGGCGACTTGGTTTTCACCAATTTTGTCGATTTTGATATGCTATTTGGTCACCGCCGTGATGTGCCGGGTTATGCCCATGGGCTTGAGAGCTTTGATGCGCGATTGCCGGAAGCTCTGGCAAAAATGCGCGACGGCGATTTGATGATACTGACTGCCGACCATGGTTGCGACCCGACATGGCGCGGCACGGACCATACGCGGGAGCGGGTTCCTATTTTGATGTATTGTCCCGGTATTGCGCCAAGTACGTGCGGAATCCGCGATACTTTCGCCGATATTGGCGAAACAATCGCTGACCATCTGGGGATCAATGCCGGAACGCATGGCCACTCCTTCTTGCCAGAATTGTGACGGGCTACCATGCCTGAATTACCCGAAGTTGAAACAGTAAAGCGCGGGCTTGCGCCCTCAATGGAAGGCGCGCGCGTAAAGCGGCTTGAACTGCGTCGCAAGGATTTGCGCTTTCCCTTTCCAGATAGGTTGGCGGAGCGTCTTGAAGGCAAGTCGATCATTTCACTGTCGCGGCGGGCCAAATATCTGCTGATTACATTTGATGATGGACTGACGCTCATTTCGCATCTTGGTATGAGCGGGTCGTACCGCATTGAAACCGCCGTTGACGATCAGTTGCAAGGAGAGTTTCATCACCCGCGCTCAAAGCTCGCGGCGCACGATCATGTTGTTTTTCATTTGAACCATCCGGATGCTGGAGACGTGCGTATTGTCTATAATGATCCGCGTCGCTTCGGCTTTATGCTTCTGGCGGAAGCAGGCGCAGCGCAAAACCACCCGCTATTGGCATCCATCGGCATTGAACCGCTGGGAAACGCCCTATCGGGCAAACTGATTATGGACTTGTTCAAGGGGCGGACCACGACGTTTAAGGCGGCGCTGCTGGATCAGAAAAATATTGCGGGACTTGGGAATATCTATGTCTGCGAAGCCCTATGGCGGGCGGGTCTGTCGCCTTTCGCGGCAAGCGGAACTTTGAAGGCCATTAAAGCCGACCTTTTGGCGCAATCAATTCGCGATATATTGTCTGAGGCCATCGAGGCGGGTGGCTCCAGCCTGCGCGATCATCAACAGACAGATGGCACGCTGGGCTATTTCCAACACCAATTCTCCGTCTATGATCGTGAGGGTGAAGCCTGTCGGCACGAAACATGTGGTGGAACCGTCACGCGGCAAGTTCAAAACGGCCGCTCAAGCTTTTTCTGCGCGCAATGCCAAAAATTACCCCTTGAAAAGCCAAAACTGCCTTCTGAAAAGAACGCGAAAAAGTTAAATTCGGTGCGCAAAGGGTCTTGAACGAACAAACGATTTACTAAGGCTGATATTAGCCGATTTGTTGGTTGACGCATGGGCTTTCCTCCACTATACAGCCCGCACATCAGGCGGCCTCTCGGTCGCCCCTTTAATTTCGCCGCTTTCACAAATGAACGCCGGCACAACAAAACGAGGCATCCATGGCCAACACATCTTCGGCCAAGAAGGCGACCCGCAAGATCGCCGCACGCACAGAAGTTAACAAGGCGCGCCGTTCGCGCATTCGCACTTTCGTGCGCAAGGTCGAAGAAGCCATTGCTTCCGGTGACAAGGTAGCAGCGCAAGCCGCTTTCAAGGCGGCACAACCTGAATTGATGCGCGGCAGCTCAAAGGGCGTTATTCACGCCAACACAGTGGCCCGCAAGGTATCCCGCTTGAGCAAGCGAGTCTCCCACGTCGGCGCATAATATTTTCCTAAATTTTCGTTTGAAACCCGGTCATTGGCCGGGTTTTTTGTTTTTTTTGTGGTAAAAATTATCTTCCCTTGCGTTATATTAGTCACGAAAAATAACGCCTTTCCGGTCTAAGTTTTGCAGATTGGTAGCAATTTAGCTATCAGTATTTATTGTTATAAATCATATAGTTACAGATGGTTATCCACAGGCTATCCACAAAAGTGGCGGTGCGATTGGCTGTTACCTGTGTCAAGATAAAAAATTAAATATTTTTATTAGTCGGCAGATTCAACCGCTCCGAATTATTGCAGAGATGAAAACGCTTTGAATCACCGATACTTACTGCATTAACCAATATTTCATCGGACCTATTGGCTGCAACCGCGCCCGCCAAATCGTTAAAAAACTCTAAACAAGGGCTTGCGGCAAGGGCAATCAATTTTGTAGTTTCAAAACATCAAAGGGGGCGGTTAAGAGCCCAAGAAATTCCGGAACCGGGAACGGTGAATGCGCAAAGATATATTTTTTGCGACTGGACTTATTTGTCCTTTTTGAGGGGGAAATTTGTATCACGCAAGACTCAAGGCAATCGGCGTCATTTCCGATGCCACTGTTTTGTGCGGTCAAAATACAGACAATCCCAGTTGTAGTGCAGTGCAGTGTAAAGGGTACAGATCCGTGGCGTTAGATAGTGTGAACTCAGTTTTCGGGTCAAAGACACATAAGAATACAGAAGAATTAGTCCGATCACTTTTTGTAGATGGACAAGGGGACGCAGCCACAATGAACAAGCCTGATGCAGTTGCTGCGTTTGAGCGCGTCCAAGCCCAGCTTAAAGCGCGCTTGGGCAGCGAGGTTCATTCTTCTTGGTTTGGCCGTTTGAAACTGGCCGAAACATCCAAGAGCATTGTTAGACTAACCGTGCCGACGCCGTTTTTACGTGCGTGGATCAGCAATCACTATATGGATTTGATTTCAGAACTATGGCGCATTGAATTTCCTGATGTGTTAAAAGTGGAAATCGTCGTGCGCACGGCAACACGTGCAGGCATGGACGCGCCAACGACAATTGACATGGATGCCGCGCGTCCTGCCAAAGTACCTGCTGCACCGCAAGCACCGAGCAAAGATCGCAAGCCCGTTACCGTAAACTCCGGTGCTGAAGCATTGCGTGACCCTTCTGTCGGCTCTGCACTTGACCCGCGCTATACTTTTGCCAATTTTGTTGAAGGCTCGTCTAACCGCGTTGCTCACGCCGCCGCGCGGACAGTGGCCGAGTCGGGCACCGGCGCGGTGCGTTTTAATCCGCTTTTCATTCATGCTTCGGTTGGCCTTGGTAAGACTCACCTCTTGCAAGCCATAGCCACGGAGGCCGTGCAGCGCAATCCGAAAGCCCGTGTGGTTTATCTGACGGCTGAATATTTTATGTGGCGCTTTGCCACCGCTATCCGCGATAACAGCGCCCTGTCCTTCAAAGAGCAGCTGCGTGATATTGATTTATTGATCATTGACGACATGCAGTTTTTGCAAGGCAAAGCCATCCAAAATGAATTTTGCCATCTGGTGAACATGCTCATTGATAGCGCGCGCCAAGTTGTTGTCGCAGCAGACCGCCCGCCTTCGGAGCTGGAAAGCCTAGACCCGCGTGTACGCTCCCGTCTTCAGGGCGGCGTGGCGTTGGAAGTTGGTGCGCCAGACTATGCAATGCGGCTTGATATTTTGAAGCGTCGTTTGGCAGCTGCGCAGGCGGAAGATGCATCACTCAACATCCCTGACAATATTCTCGATCACGTTGCCAAAACCGTAACCGGTAGCGGTCGCGATTTGGAGGGAGCGTTTAACCAGCTTTTGTTCCGCCAGACATTTGAACCGGACATGACCGTTGAGCGCGTCGAGGAATATCTTGGCCATCTTATTCGCAATGGCGAGCCAAAGCGTGTGCGCGTTGAAGACATTCAGCGCGTCGTTTCCCGCCACTATAATGTGCCGCGCTCGGACCTATTGTCCAACCGCCGCACCCGCATTATCGTGCGCCCGCGCCAAGTGGCGATGTATCTTGCCAAGATGATGACGCCGCGCTCTCTGCCGGAAATCGGGCGTCGTTTCGGTGGCCGAGACCATACAACAGTGCTTCATGCGGTTCGCAAAATTGAAGGCCAAATGGGCACCGATGCAAAACTATCGCAGGAGATGGAGCTGTTGAAACGGCTCATCCAAGAGCAGATGTAATTCAACGGGGAAAGCCACAGGTTTTCCCCGTAATTCATTGCAGATTTTGCTATTGCTGCATCACCGCACTTGCGTTTTTGATGGATTCCCGCTCATTTAGGGTTTCACGGAAACCCTCCGCCATGGGTGGCGTCCACTTGGCCGCTACCAACCTTTTTTGAAATTGAAAGTCTGTCATGCGTGTTACCATTGAGCGTTCCAATCTCCTGAAAACCCTCAACCATGTCCACCGCGTTGTTGAGCGGCGCAATACAATTCCAATATTGTCCAACGTACTTATCCGTGCCGATGGCTCCAATTTGGAGATGAAGGCAACCGACTTGGATTTGGAAATCAACGAATCCACCGGCGCTATGGTCGAGCAGGCCGGCGCGACAACAGTGCCGGCACATTTGCTCTACGAAATCGTGCGCAAGCTGCCTGATGGCGGCGAGGTGCAACTGGAAACTAATGCCGATCAAACGTCCATGACTGTGATTTCAGGTCGTTCAAATTTTCGCCTGCAATGTCTGCCGCAATCTGACTTTCCTGAACTCACTGCCGGCACCTTCTCGCATCAATTCCGTATGAACTCGACTGCGCTTAAGGGCTTGATTGATAAGACACAATTTGCGATTTCCAACGAGGAAACCCGCTATTATCTCAATGGTATTTATCTGCACACAATCGAGTCCGGCGGTGATTTGAAGCTGCGCGCTGTCGCCACCGATGGCCATCGTTTGGCGCGCGCTGAAGTTGGCGCACCTTCTGGTTCTGAGGGCATGCCCGGCATCATCATCCCGCGGAAGACTGTAGCTGAATTGCAGAAGCTCGGCGACGATCCGGATATGATAATGACTGTGGAATTGTCTGATTCCAAAATCCGGTTTATCATTGGCGGCGTGGTGCTGACATCTAAGCTAATCGACGGCACGTTCCCTGATTATCAGCGCGTTATTCCTTCCGGCAATGACAAGAAAATGACCATTGACCGCCAGAGCTTCGCCAATGCCGTGGACCGCGTTTCGACGATTTCGAGCGAGCGCGGGCGGGCCGTGAAAATGGCGATTGCCGATGGTTTGGTGACATTGACTGTCAATAATCCGGATTCCGGTAGCGCATCCGAGGAATTGGCGGCGGAATACGGTTCAGACAACATCGATATCGGCTTTAATGCCAAATATTTGCTCGATATTACCAGCCAGCTTTCAGGCAGCGAAGCGGTTTTCATGCTGGCCGACTCCGGCTCGCCGACACTGATACGTGACGCTGCAGACGATGGCGCGCTGTATGTCTTGATGCCGATGCGGGTGTAATCAATCGCAATGCGGGTAAAACTGCGCCAATTGAACCTTGTGGATTTTCGCAACTATGCCCGCCTAGAGCTGCCTCTTGGCGGGCAACATGTTGTTATCACAGGCGAAAATGGTGCAGGTAAAACCAATCTCTTGGAAGCCGTGTCGTTTTTATCGCCCGGACGAGGTATGCGCCGCGCCGTTTTGGCGGATGTTGCTCGGGTGGACTCGGCCAATGGTTTTGCCATCAATGCACTGGTTGAAAACGACGACGGCGAAGTTTCGTTAGGAACCGGCACATTTGGCGAGACACCGGGTGGCGATTCGGCGCGGCGGCTGAAGATAAATGGCGCGGCACAGCGCAGTACGGATGCGCTGACTGACTACGTCCGCGTGGTGTGGATTACGCCGCAAATGGATGGGCTGTTTTCCGGCCCTGCCGCAGACCGGCGGCGCTTTATTGACAGGCTGGTTTTAGCCATTGATCCGCTGCACGGTCAGCGCTCTCTGGACTTTGAACGGGCTATGAAATCGCGCAACCGGCTCTTCGAAGAAGGCCGCGATGACCAGCGCTGGTATGACGCCATTGAGACACAACTAGCTGAATATGCTACAGGAATCGCTGCGGCGCGGGTCGAATTAGTCCGGCTTTTAAGCGCCATGATGGACCAGTTCCCCGATGACGGGCCGTTCCCAAAAGCGGATTTGGCACCGGAGGGCATGATCGAAGAAATGCTTCTTCATGGCGTCAATGCGGCTGATATTGAGGATGAATATCGCCAGTCTTTAGCCAAGAACCGCAATCGTGACAGGGCGGCAGGGCGGACGCTGGACGGACCGCATCGCAGTGATTTGGCGGTATTTCACCGACCTAAGAATATGCCTGCGGGGCAATCTTCAACCGGCGAGCAAAAGGCGCTGCTGGTGGGCATCATCTTGTCGCACGCAAGGCTGGTTGCCCGCATGACGGGGGCGGCGCCGTTGTTGCTTTTGGATGAAATTGCTGCCCATTTGGATGCCGGAAGACGGGCCGCGCTCTTTGAAATCATTGATGAATTAGGCAGTCAGGCCTTTATGACGGGGACGGACCGTGCCCTCTTTTCGGCATTGGAAGGACGGGCTGAGTTTTTGTCGGTTTCCCATGGGAAAGTGTCGAAAGACAGTGAAGACAATTTCGTTTCCTTAGGCTAGTCTATGGCATGAGCGAGACCCAGCAACCCCTTTCAAAGCCCGAAATTGAGCGCTATGCGCGGCATATTGTGCTGTCGGAAATTGGCGGGGCAGGACAGCAAAAGCTTAAGAAAATCAAGGTGTTAGTGGTAGGCAGCGGCGGGCTTGGCGCGCCGGTTTTGCAATATTTGGCAGCCGCTGGCATTGGCACTTTGGGTATTGTCGATGATGACCGTGTGTCGCTTTCCAATCTGCAACGGCAGGTGATTTTTGACACTGATCTTGTCGGCCAGCTAAAAGTGCAAGCCGCCGCAAGCCGGATTTCGCATATAAATCCGCATGTTAGGGTGGAAACCCATGAGGTGCGGCTGAGCGCGGATAATGCCCGCGACCTGATTTCGCGCTATGATATTATTGTGGATGGCTCTGATAATTTTGAAACGCGCTACCTTGTGGCGGATGTTTGCGAGCAGGAAAAGCGTCCGCTGGTGGCTGCGGCGCTCGGGCGTTTTGATGGCACTTTGACTGTCCTAAAACCGTACGAAGAACGGTCGGAAACCGCACGCCAACCGCCCAGAGATGATACGGAAACGATACGGAAAGCGCACGGTGACGACACGCCGCCTGAAATGAACCCGCGTTACCGCGATTTGTTCCCCGAGGCGCCGCCGAAGGGACTGGTTCCCTCTTGTACGGAGGCTGGCGTGCTCGGCGCGCTGGCAGGCGTGATGGGAACTTTGCAGGCGATGGAGGTCATCAAGCTGGCGGCGGAAATCGGCGAACCGCTGGTCGGGCGGCTGCTCATGTATGACGCGCTGGCGGCGCGGTTTGATGTGATAAAATATAGGCGGCGCAAGGTATGACACTTATTATCAAAGACGACGAACGCGCCCTGCTCGCGGGCGCTTCCGGCGAGGGCGCTGCGATGGCGATGCGGCTGGTGGCGGAAAGTGCGCGGCTGCTTGGTGCTTCAGAATTGGTGGATGTGCAATCTGCTCATATCGACGGCGCGCTTTATCATGGCGATAGCGGCACGTTGTTTGCCGAGCGGCTGCATGAGCTTGGTGCAAAAGTGAAAATCCGCGCCACGCTCAATGTTGGTGCGTTGGATCTTACGGGTTGTTCGACAAACCGCCTGCCCCCACATGAGCGCGAAATGGCGCGGCGCTTGATGAAGGCCTACATGGCAATTGGCTGCGAGCCGAGCTGGACCTGCGCGCCCTATCAGGCGGGCCACCGGCCAGCGCTGGGCAGCGATGTGGCGTGGGGCGAATCCAATGCCGTCGTGTTTTGCAACTCGGTGCTGGGCGCGCGCACCAATCGCTATGGCGACTACCTCGATATCGCCTGCGCCATAACCGGCAAAGCGCCGCGCACGGGCCTCCACCTTCCTGAAAATCGGCTAGCGACCTTTGTGTTTGATGTCTCCGCCTTGGCCCCCGCCGCGTTTGATGATGATAGTTTTTGGCCCATTTTGGGCAGTCTTTACGGCAAACGGGCGGGAACGGCGGTGGGCGTGGTCACCGGTGTGCCGCGCCATCCCGGCGAAGACGCGCTGAAAGCCTTCGGCGCGGCCAGCGCCTCCACGGGCGGCGTCGGCCTGTTTCATATCGCAGGTGTCACACCCGAAGCTCCAGATGCAGCCACCATTTTGGGCGGCCGGCCCCCGCGCGAGACGATGCACATCAGCGCGGCGGATTTTGCGGCGCAAAAGCGCAATATGGCGACCGTGCAAGGAGCAAACCATATTGATGCCGTGGCCATTGGCAGCCCGCACTTGTCATTGGCGGAGTGCGAACGGCTGTCATCGTTAATTGGTGCACGAAAACTAACGATTCCCTTTTATGCCTGCACGGGGCGGCATGTGCAGAAAGATTTAGAAAGTTCCGGCTTACGCACTTCGCTTGAGGCCAGCGGTGTGACGGTTGTTATTGACACTTGTGTCGTCGTAACGCCGATTATGAAAGAGTTGCCGCACGGAATTTTAATGACCAATTCCGGCAAATTCGCGCAATATGCGCCGGGGAATACCGGTTACAAAGTGGTGTTCGGCTCGCTGGCAGAATGCGTGGAAAGCGCTGTTTCAGGGAGGCCAACCCATGAGTAATATTTCGCTTACGGAACGTTTGCTGCGCATTGATGCCAGCCACAAAGTCGGCGACTTCGTCACATTGAGCGGCGGCGCGGATGGCGATGTGGCGCTGGAAACGCTCATCCCCGGTCCCGCCGCCAGCGGCCCCCTGCTCCGGCTTACCGCCCCCATCAGCTTTTGGGGCGGGGTGGACCCGAAAACATCCAAAATCGCCGACGTGCGCCACCCAGAGCATGGCACACCCATTTCCGGCACCATATTGATGCTGCCCGGCACAATAGGCTCCTCGTCCGCATCCGCCGTGTTGTTGGAGTTAATCCATCGCGGGATTGCTCCGGCGGCGATTATTATGCCGGAACCGGATGCGATTTTGTTGCTGGGTGTGCTGGTGGCGCGGGAGATGGGGTGGGAGGCGTGTGGGGCGTTTAGGGGGGAGTGAAGGCATATTGAATGCGCCACCTAAATCGAATTCGGCCCCTTGGAATGTTTGTTCAAGCGCTCAACATCTAAATCCGGTCAACTAACTGAATTTTTTGTTCATTACGTCACATATTTCCTCGTCGTAAATCATTAGACCTTTTAATAGATTTCCAGTCGACGTTAATACGGAACTCTTCGTTTCCGCAGTTTGCATTTTATGCTTATGAGCTAGCACGCCCCTCTTGGCACCGTACGCATCTAACGCGTTCGCGGTTATTATATCAACTTCCTCTGGGTCAACGCCGATTGGAAGAAGCAATGCTTTTTGGTCTTTCAATTTTATACCGTTGTTATTGTTTATTACAACATCGTGGTTCTTTTTTGCTGTGTTAACAAAATCTTGCAGTTTGGTTACAACATTTGCTTTTATTTTTGTTCTTTGCAAATTATTGTCAGCCTGAGCAATTGTTTCAAATACGATTAAACTTACGATGCAGCGGTTCATATTTTTCTTTATGTTGAAATTGTTGACTGATTCATTCAATATGAATGAGGATATATCTTCTATATAATGCTCAAAGGCAGCATGAGACATCAAAATATATGACTGAACTTTAAGATGATGGATATCATTGTCGCATGATGTAGATGGCACACCATTTAATATTTTTTTCAATCCGCGCAGTGCAATAGATAAATTTTTGTAAATTGACGTTGGTGATTTCATAATTATTATACTTCATCTATAAGCGGTATTTCTATATTTTCATTAAAAATTCTATTTACCTGCGCGTAGAATATATTAAATCTAGTTCTGGTGGCTTCGCTTGTCTTGGTTGTGGACTCTACTGAACGCAGAAAAGCATTGTCCGATGATGCCGCCTCATATGCCCCTTGAAATAAATCTGGGTTCTCAAGTGCTTGCCGTCTAACAGCGTTGTTGCTTAGGGCTCCTACTTGTACATCGAAAACAGCGCGGTTAAACCGCGTTTCATATTGCCCCTCGACGACTTTGCGACAAAATTTGCTTGTACCGAATATCCTAATCCCCGCAGAGATCGCATCAGACATTTCGGCAAGCTGGCCCGTTACCTGCACCGCTATGTTTGGGTCTGTTACGAACCGCTTATTGATATCTTCGCAAAATGTGGTAGTGTATCAGGTGTTTTCCCTACGCTTCATTCTCCCCTTTGAAATCCAGCCCGACTTGCTGTATGCTTAGCGCAAAGCATATTGGAGAAACCATGCCGACCGGACCTAAAGGCCAACGCCGCCCCGCTGATGTAATCGGCAACGCAATCCGCATTGCACAGATCGCCACGGGCGAAGCGCCTGAGACTGTCATTGATGATGGCAAAGACCCCGCCGCCAAAGCGCTAGGTGCTAAAGGCGGCAGGAAGCGGGCTGAGAATATGACGCCAGAGCGGCGGGTAGAGATTGCTAAGGCCGCAGCGAAAAAAAGATGGGGATGGCCAGTGTAATTTACTTTACTTGAAGCGATTTATTTGGTAATTTGCTTGCATGGAAAAGATGCAAGAGGGTAAAATGACATTTCAAGAGTCTTTAGATGAAGCATTCCCTGTGGCTTCTGACGCAAATATTATTCGCGGGGTATCGGAAGGTATTTTGCTCGCTGACAAAACGCTAGATAATGAATCTTTTCTTAGATCGTTGGTTGGGCAAGACCTGCGTGGTCATGTGCGCAGAGCAGCGATACTTTTTCGGGTTCATGAATTGGCAATGGCGGGTGACTTGCCTTTTAGCTCAACTATGTCACGGATGCAGCGCGGAAACTGGCATTGGATAGAATTGAAAAGTAATAATTTCACCTCACACATTTATCGAACAGACGGCCCTAATTTATTCCCCACAGATACGCCAACTAGGCAAGACGATAGGTTGTCTAATCAAGGTGATCTTTTTAATGGCCCTTCGTCCATTATCCCTATTAAGGGATATGTTGCATGGCTAACATTTGGAGCGTTAGAAAGCGGTGCGTTGAGTCACCTTTGTTGGGGGATGCCAAACGCAAAGGAAGACGCTTGGTTGGCCCGCACTAATGTAATTCGTCGTGCAAGAGAACATTCAGAACAGATCACGCCAGAAACCCCAACGATAATGAGCACTTTGAAATTCAGAGATCACGTCGAGGAAGCTCTTAAGGCTAAGATAGACAAGCAGAGCGATAAACCCGCCTAAAGTCAGGGGATACTAATGCAAACGATCAATAACAGGGGCGCATCGCGTCACCTGCCAAAGCTGATTCCTGAAAGAATTAAAGAGGCGCGAGAGGCAAGTGGGTTTACGCTTGAAAACTTTGCAAGCGCATTAGGAAAATCCCGTCAGGCCGTTGCTCAATTCGAAACCGGGCAGACGTCGCCTAGCGGAGAAACCTTATCAAGTATATTAGCTTTAACTGAACAGCCATTGGCCTTTTTTGTGTCTATGCCATCGCGCCCTGGAAATGTCGGGACTGTCTTTTGGCGCAGTTTGAAACGTATGGAGCATCATCACCGGCGACGTATTGCTAAACGGCTTCAATGGGTGTCGGACATTGCAAAGCTTGTCGATGAATCTATTGAACTGCACCCAGTAGATATTCCACATTTTGAATTTGATCCTGAGTCTGCAACAGACCATGAAATTGAAGATGCTGCTGAGTATTTGCGAGATTATTGGGGGCTTGGAGTTGGCCCTATAACAAATTTGGGAGCAACTCTGGAGAGTAAGGGCATTATTCTGGTTCGCGAACTTGTTGAGTGCCCTGACATGGATGGGGTTTCATGCTGGATAAATGGGAGGCCTTACATATTGCTTTCTGGCGAGGTTAAAAGCGGGCCACGAGACTTATTCAATCTTGCTCATGAGCTTGGCCATTTGTTTCTTCACGCTCTTGCAGATGTGAACGATAAAAATATTGCTGAAATTGAGAAGCAGGCGAACAGGTTTGCAAGTGCATTTCTGATGCCTATGGGGTCCTTTTCTAAGGAAGTGTTGGGAACGTCGATAGAGTTTTTCAAAACTCTTAAAAGAAGATGGGGGGTAGCAATCGCAGCCATGGCGTATCGCTGCAAAGACCTAAATATTATTTCTGATAATCAGTTTTCTTATATCTTCAGACAAATGAATTTGCTGAGAATTAGAAAGGTTGAGCCTTTAGACGACATATTTGAGGTGACAAAGCCTCGGCTATTGGGAGAGGCAATCACCATGTTAGTCGAGCATGGTGTATGCAAGCGAACAGAAATTGAAGATCGCTTAGGATTAAATCTGCGTGACGTTGAGCGGCTATGCGGAGTTAGTAAGGGTTATTTGGACACAAAAGTAGTATCAATCCAATTCCGCCCTACAACAAAAAATACGTGATACTATGCTTGACACTAAGCATAATAGTTCATATATTAAACGCATGAGCAAGACAGACATTCAAACCCGCGTTCAAATCCTCTCAATGTTGGTTGAGGGTAGTTCAATGCGCTCTGTCTCCCGCATTACTGGCACGTCAATCAATACGGTCTCCAAGCTGTTGATTGAGGCCGGACAGGCTTGCATCGAATTTCATGATGAGAACGTACGCGGCCTGAAATCAGAACGCATCCAGTGCGATGAAATCTGGTCATTTTGCTATGCCAAAGAAAAGAACGCTGGCAAGGAAGGGCAACCGGACTTTGCTGGCGATGTTTGGACTTGGACAAGCCTAGATGCTGATAGCAAGCTGATTTGCAATTGGTTCGTTGGCGGGCGCGATGCTGAGTATGCCTCGCTATTTATGGATGACTTGGCAGACCGTTTAGACAACCGCGTTCAGCTTACAACAGATGGTCACAAGGCTTACCTTAAGGCTGTTGACGGCGCTTTTGGCAATGACATCGACTACGCAACGCTAATCAAGCTGTATGGCCCTTCACCGACTGGCAAAACAGTTCGCTATTCGCCAGCCGATTGCACTGGCATTAAGAAAGTTGTTCAAACGGGTAGCCCTGAAAAGAAGCATATTTCGACTTCATATGTCGAACGCCAGAACCTCAATATGCGTATGGGAATGCGCCGCTTTACCCGCCTGACAAATGCGTTTTCAAAGAAGTATGAGAACCATTGCCATGCGATCTCACTGTATTTTGTCTATTACAATTTCATCCGTAAACATGCGACGCTTAAAACAACGCCAGCCGTTGCCGCCGGATTGGCAACAGTGCCTTATACAATGGAATGGATTATTTCACTGATTGAAGCTCGTGCGCCGAAAACTGGACGCCCGATGAAAGAAATAAACACCTGATACACTACCCAAAATGTGTCAAGAAAGCCCTTTAGATCACCGCGATAAGGGATTTCGTGTCGGCTAAACGCAAGATATCTTATGGCAATTTCAACATCATTCATTCTTGCGTCTGGCTTAGTCTTGCCCAATATTGTGTGTAGGGGCCCAATTTCCTCCGTCCAGTTAATTATATACTTAAGAAATTCTCCTGGATGGAGTGACATTCGGAGTTCCATTGACGACAATTTTACTGATCCCGAATTAAGCCTGTAGAATATCTCATATAATATATTTTCAGTTGACCAATTTCTGATAACCGCAGTTCTCTGCGTCTCATTTAGCAACCGGTCTCGCCATTCAGGCTGGTCCTTAATATCACCCCAAGAGAGGCCCTCTAGTTCGCTCAAGACGCGCAACTCTTTCAGTCTAAAAACCAATCCGCTTGCAAACCTTCCTTCCAAAAATTCTTTGATTGTCAGAAGGCGTTGCTTACCATCAAGTACCAAAAATGAATTCTTCATACCCGTTTTTGAAGAGAGCAATATTTGTGGAATTGGAATTCCAAGGAAAAGCGATTCAATAAACCTCGACTTTGCGGATGCCGCCCATACGTTTCGACGTTGAAAGGCAGGATCGAGATCAATTTGATTGCCTATTTGCGAATATAGTGTGCCGATCGTCCAATCCGCTGGTGCGATTACTAGATTGGCAAAACTACTACCCGTAAGATTTAGTTTGGACGTCTCTTCGGTGGCGTCGAGGTTCTCGAATTCGTCGTCACGATCTTGCATTCTGTGCGCCATTTCTTGAGTTTGGAGTATCCGAGCCGCTACCTAATCATACAAGTTGCGAGTCGCCAATATGCAGCCGTAGGTCTTATTACAAGTAGTATCCTAGGCGAGCGATAGTGAAGCTCAAGCCTTCAGTCATGACAAGGTAATGTCAACTAGCGAAGCCCCCCCTCTGCCTGTCGGCATCTCCCCAGCAAGTTGGGAGATCGGGCTGCACGGCGGGATTATAGAAATGCCCGCTCCGATGGCCGGAACGGGCATTTCTTTCAGCATACAATTACATCGTCTCGGAACGGCCCATTTCCATCAGCAGGCGTTCTGTCTTGGCGTCTTCTAGCTTATTGACCATGCGCTTGGATTCTTCGACGTCGCGCAGCGTTTTGGTGACGGTGATGGAGGTGTGGACCAGCATGATGGCGGCCATGGCGTAGAAGCCTTTGGCGGCGAAGCTGGCTTCGAGGAAGTAGATGCCGCCTGCCATCATGGTGGCGGAGATGATGAAGGTAACAATGGAGAACATGGTCCACGCATCGGAATGTTTTGGTTGGTAAGATTGTACTGACATTTTGAATTCTCCTGTTTGATGGGTTGTTAGGCGGGGATTTCGGTGGTGGGTGATGCTTGCGCGGCCTCGCTGAGGCGCTTTAGGACATCATCGGCACGGGTTTTGAGCGGCACGCCGCAGCCGGCGTCGGCGAGTTTTTCGATGAGGGCGGCGGGATCATTCACGCCTTCCATTTCGGCCATGGCGATGGCGGTGACATCGAGTTGTTTTTGGCGGGTGCGCAGACGGTCGAGCGTGCTCTCGGCATCCTTCAAGGCGTTGAGCGTTGAATGTGCGCCGGTTTCGCGCAGACGCTGGGTCTTTTCTGTCGCGGTTGCTAGACGCTGGCCGCGCTCCAGTTCGCGCAGGCGCATTTCTGACGCCCTGACGATGGTTTTCAGGCGGCTGATTTCGCTGGCGAAGCTTTTCTGCGCGGTGAGCTAGTTATCGCGCTCCATTTCGAGGATGGCGATGGATTCTGCCGCCTCGCGGGCCAGCTCATTTTTACCCTGCTCCATGGCGCTTAAGGTGCGGCGCTCCAGATCGGCGATGCGGGCGATGACGCGCTGGCACTGCTGGGTTTCCTGATCGTTTTGCGCAATGGCAACGGCCACCGCGCGGCGGGCGGCGCCAATGGCATCCGCGCATTCGCGCAACTGCTGGCGCAGAATTGTGAGGGCATGACCATCGAGTATGATTTCGGCGGTATCATTGGACCTGCCCCTTAGAAGCGTAACAAACTGTTTGAACATTTTGGTGTCTCCGTTTATGAACATTGTTCATGAAGTGAATATATACAAACGTGAACGATGTTCAAGATATAAAATGAACAGTGTTCAAAGTTTTTGAGGGTTAGTTAATGGCGGGTAAGCGGGAGGCAAAGCGCGAGGATTTGCGCGAGCGGCTGATTGGCGCGGCGACATCGCGGATGCGGGAAAATGGGCTTGCGGGCTTGAGGGCGCGGGATATTACCAGCGATGCCGGCTGTGCGCTTGGCGGGCTTTACTCCGCGTTCGAAGATTTGGATGCACTGATTTTGGCGGTGAATTCGCTGACACTGCGCCAACTGGATGAGATTATGACCAACGAGGTGGAAAAGCACGCAAGCGATGGCGGCAAGCTGCAAGCGCTCGGGGCGATTTACCTCAAATTCGCACGGGATAACCCCAATTTGTGGCGGGCGCTGTTTCAGTTCCACTATCCGGAGGGCAAGGACTTGCCGGACTGGTATGCGCAAGATCAGGCCAAGCTTTTGCTGCAAATTGTGAAGCCGCTGCGAGGGCTGCAGCCGGAGATGAATGAGGCGGCGCTGATTGTGCGGGCGCGCACGCTGTTTGCGGCGGTGCACGGCATTGTTTCCATCAGCCTTGAAGAGCGCTTTGTGGGTCTGCCGACGGCGACGCTGGACTATGAGCTTGAGCGGTTTATTAACCTGTTGCTCAGCGGCCTAAAAGAGCTGAAGGCCGAAGGGCGGAACTAGCTCTTTTTTACCCCGTTCAGCGCCATCATCGCATCTATCATGCGCGGGATGTATTTCTCGCCATAGCCCTGATTTTCGGCCAGCACCAAGAGTTGGTGGACTTGTTCGGCAAGGAACGAGGCGACGGGGAGTTGCTCGGTCATGTTGGTATAATAGCGCAAATCCTTGCGGGCATTTTTTATGGCGAACTTTGCGGCCGTGTCGTCATCGCTCAGCGGCACTTTGATGAGGCGCTCGAACATGACGGAATTGGCACCGCCGGAAGTGACAATGTCATGTAGCGCCTGCATGGAAACGCCTGCCTTGGCGGCCACGGTGATGGCCTCTGCGGCGATGGCGGCATTGCTGATGGACAGGAAATTATTGATGAGTTTGAGCTGATGCGCCGCGCCGACCGCGCCGGAATAGACGATGGTATCGGCAAAGCAATCGAGTACGGGGCGGATTTTATCCAGCACCGTCTTATCGCCGCCGACCATGAGGCCAAGCTTGCCGGCCTCGGCTTCCTTCGGGGTGCGGGTCATGGGCGTATCGCAGAAGTGGACGCCTTTGGTGGCCAAATCTGCCGCGACGCGTAAGGTTGATGCTGGCTCGGCAGTGGAGCAATCGGCAATGATGAGCCCGGGCTTGGCGGCCTTCATAATGCCGGTTGCGCCGTAGAGCGCTTCTTCCACTTGCGGGCTGCCCGTGACGCAGAGGATAATGAGATCGCAGGTTTTGGCAAGTTCCGCAGGTGTGGCGGCCTCGGTGGCGCCGAGCGCGATGAGGCTTTCAACGGGAGTACGGTTGCGGTGGGCGATGACGGAAAGTTCGAAGCCTTTGGTGACGATATTCTTGCCAATACCGTGACCCATGAGGCCAACGCCAATGAGACCGACGCGTTTAATGGTCATGATCTGCCCTTTTGTGAATGCATGAAATTATTGCCACTGTCAGCGCAAAGCCAGCGCAATTCAAGTGGTTTTGAAGACGCGCTTGGGATGAAATGCGCCTTGGCGGATTTCTCCGATGGCGATTAATACGCCGCGCTCTGTGGCGTAGGCCTCGTCCTCTTCGACGGGAGCATCACGCCCACCGAGCACTACCGGGTTGCCCATGCGCACACGGTGCGCGGCATCGCTGGAAAGCGGCACGTGGGGCAAGCCTTCGAGCGCCTCAATCGGGTCGATGAGGAATGCGTCAAGGTCTGCATAGGCGGAAGGCTCGATGCCGTCGGGCAAGCCGAGTTCTTCCAGATTGGCTTTGGCGGACTGGCTGGCGGCCTCCAGCATCTCTTTGGTGACGGCATCTTCTTCATCAAACGGCGCAACAACGAGGCGGCGCAGCGCGGAGACGTGACCATAGCAGCCGAGCAAGCGGCCCATATCGCGGGCGATGGAGCGAACGTAGGTCCCCTTGCCGCATTCGACTTCGAAGACAGCGCTCGATGCATCGGGCATTGATGTCAGTTCAATCCGATCAATCTCAATGTCGCGGGCGGCGATTTCGACGGTTTCACCATCGCGTGCAAGATCATAGGCGCGCGCGCCGTCGATTTTGATGGCTGAAAACTGCGGCGGCACTTGGCTGATGACGCCAGTGAACTGCGGCAACAGGGCGCGAATGGCAGCCTTATCGGGGCGGGCATCGCTCGTGTGCGTCACCTCGCCTTCCAGATCATCCGTGTTACGCTCTTCGCCCCAGGCGGCTGTGAAGGAATAGACCTTCGTGCCTTCCATGACATAGGGCACAGTCTTGGTGGCCTCGCCGAGTGCGATGGGCAGAATGCCGGAGGCGAGCGGGTCCAGCGTTCCGGCGTGTCCCGCCTTATCGGCGCGGTATAGCCGTTTGATGAGCGACACAGCATCTGTGGAGCCCATGCCGTAGGGTTTATCGAAAATGACCCAGCCGGAGACGGGGCGCTGCGGGCGTTTACGTTTTTGAGTCATGGTCGATATTATTCGCCGTCACCATCGCCATCCCCGTCTTCGGGGTTAACGTCATCGGTATCGCTTTTCATATGGCCAAGATCGCGGGCCACGGCGGGCGTGCGCAGCAGCGCATCAATTTTGGCGTAATTATCAAAGGAGGTATCAAGCTTGAAGCGGAACTGCGGCATGGTGCGCATTTGGCGCAATGCCGGACCCATCGTGCCGCGAATGAACTTAGAATGGCGGTTCAGCGCATCAATAACAGGCTGCGGATCAGCCACGCCAAGCGGCTGGATATAGGCAGTCGCAACGCCAAGGTCTGGCGACATGGCAACCTGCGTGACCGACATGACAGTCACTTCCAACACAGGGTCGGCAATCTGGTTGCGCTGGAACTGCTCAATCAACGCATGGCGCACCATTTCGCCCACACGCAACATGCGCTGCGACGGGCCTTTAGCTGCGGATTTCTTTTGTGCCATGGCAATGTTCTTCCTGAAAACGAGGCGGGATCGGACCGCGCTCTTCATGGGGGCGTGATAGAGGCATTTGACTGATTTTGCCACCAACAAAATTGATGAAAGCAGATTTTGCTATACTAAAATGAAAAAGCCGGGCTTCGCAGCCCGGCCTTTGATCTTAACGCGCCACACTTAAAGCGAGCGCTTGATGCTTTCGACGCGGAAGCACTCGATGGTGTCTCCGGCGCGGATGTCTTCGTAGTTTTCGAAGGCCATACCGCACTCTTGGCTGACTTGAACCTCGGCCACTTCGTCCTTGAAGCGCTTGAGGGTCTTGAGTTTGCCTTCGTGGATAACCACGCCATCGCGCAGCAAGCGCACGCCTGCGCCGCGCTCGACATGGCCGTCTGTGACCTTACAGCCCGCAACCTTACCGGTTTTGGTGATGTTGAACACTTCGATGATTTCCGCGTTGCCGAGGAAGGTCTCGCGGCGCTCTGGTGACAACATGCCGGACATGGCCGCTTTCACATCATCGACGAGATCGTAGATGATTGAGTAGTAGCGGATTTCGATGCCATCGCGGGCAGCGGCAGCACGGGCTTGTACATTGGCACGCACGTTGAAGCCGATGATCGCAGCGCCGGATGTATTGGCTAGCGCGATGTCAGACTCGGTAATGGCGCCTGCACCCGAATGGATGATGCGCGCCCGCACTTCGTCCGTCGAAATCTTATCCAGTGCACCGGCAATGGCTTCGATTGAACCCTGCACGTCGCCCTTGATAACCAGCGGGAAGTTTTGCAAGCCGGAGGTCTGCATCTGCGTCATCATCTGCTCAAGCGAGCCGCGCATACCGGCCTGCTTGGCGGCCTGCTTATCGCGGGCCTTGTTTTGACGATAGCTGGAAATTTCACGGGCCTTGGCTTCATTATCGACGACCGCGAAACGATCACCGGCAGACGGTGTGCCTTGGAGACCCAAGATTTCAACCGGCATGGACGGTGTTGCGATCTTTACCTGCACACCAGTATCATTAACCAGCGCACGAACGCGGCCCCATTCGGAACCCGCCACAACAATATCGCCCGGCTTCAATGTGCCTGCCTGAACCAGAACCGTGGCAACCGGACCGCGACCCTTATCAAGCTTGGCTTCGATAACCACACCTTCTGCAGTACGATCTGAATTGGCCTTCAATTCGAGAACTTCGGCCTGCAACAGAATGGTTTCGAGCAGCTTATCGAGACCCTTGCCAGTTTTGGCAGAAACTTCAACATCCATGGTGTCGCCGCCCATGGTTTCCACGAATACTTCGTGTTGCAACAGGCCGTTACGAACTTTTTGTGCATCTGAATCCGGCTTGTCGATCTTGTTGATGGCAACAATAATCGGCACGCCAGCTGCCTTGGCATGACTGATGGATTCGATGGTTTGCGGCATCACGCTATCGTCTGCGGCAACCACGAGGATCGCAATGTCGGTGGCTTGAGCGCCGCGGGCACGCATCGCGGTAAACGCGGCATGGCCCGGTGTATCGATGAATGTCAACTTATGGCCGTTATAATCAATCTGGTAAGCGCCAATATGCTGGGTGATGCCGCCTGCTTCGCCGGACACCACATTGGTCTTGCGGATGGCATCCAGAAGCGATGTCTTACCATGGTCAACGTGGCCCATGATGGTGATAACCGGTGGACGGGATTGTTGGTTTGCAACGGTATCGGCAACGCCAAAGAAGCCATCTTCCACATCGCTATCAGCAACGCGTTTGACTGTGTGACCAAAGTCAGCAGCGATAAGCTCGGCCATATCGGCATCGATGATATCGGCAGACTTAAACATCTGGCCTTGCTTCATCAGATATTTGATAACATCCACCGCGCGCTCGGCCATACGCTGGGCGAGATCTTGGATGGAAATTGTTTCGGGCAGAATAACTTCGCGGGCGATTTTCTCGCGCACTTCCTGCATCTGGCTGCGCTTGAATTTTTCCTGACGGCGACGCATCGACGCAATCGAGCGACCGCGTGCGCTATCACCATCTTCAGTGCTGGTTACGCTGGTAACAGTCAGCTTGTGACGATTATCAACTTCGACCTTAGCCTTTGTCGGACGAGCTTCCACCTTAACAGGGGTCTTGTTGCCAACCGGGAAGGCAGAACGGCGGGCTGGTGTGCCACGGCGATCATCCTCTTCCGCACCACCCGGGCGACGGACACCGGGACGCGCAACAACTGTGCCTGGACGCGCTTCGGCTTCTGCAACGGGAGCACGGCGCTTGGCTTCATCCTCAGAGCGACGGCGCGATTCTGCTTCATTCTTCAACCGGACTTCTTCATCCAACTGACGACGTGCGGATTCCGCATTTTCGCGTGCGCGACGCACTTCATCTTCGGCGCGACGGCGGGATTCTTCAACGGCCTTGATGCGGTCTGCGGCATCGCGAACCTGCGCGCCTTCCAGCGCACGGCGGCGGGCAGCCATTTCATCATTCGACAAAACATTGAGAACCATGCCTGAATTGCCACGCGATGGCTGCTGGCGCATTTCAGGGCGGCGCTGCTGATACTGATTGTTCGACGGTGCTTGCGGGCGCGAAGGCGTAGCACCTTGCGGACGGGCCGCAGTCGTCGGAGCGGCCGGCGCTGGTGTGCGCGGCGCAACAGGGGCAGCGGCCATTGGCGCAGGTGCCGGAGTTGGTGCGACAATGACCGGCGCAGCAACGACTGGAGCCACCACAACAGGCGTTTCAACCTTTGGCGCTTCTACGACAGGCGCAGGAGCAGGCGCGGCAACAACAGGAGCCGGAGATGCAACCACTGGCGCTGGTGCTGGCGGCGCGACCGGCGAAGGCGGAATGTTGAACAAGGCTTTTGCCTTATCATCGGGCCGCGCAAATTTGCTTTTCTTGGTCTCAACTACGACCTGCTTGGTACGGCCGTGGCTGAAATTTTGGCGCACAGAACTTTGTTCAACACCCGGCCGCTTCAGGGTCAGGGTCATTTTTGGTGCTGCGTTGACACTGAGTGTCTTGTCGTCGCCAGATTTAGTATCGCTCATTCGGTTTCCTTCGCGGCGCGATCAATTTTGAGCGCCTCTCTGTCGTCTTCCAGTCCGCGGTAACGGGCAAGGG
>JAYTVD010000078.1:0-6356 GCA_043744175.1 Phyllobacteriaceae bacterium | reverse complement strand
GCGCGAAACGACGACGGATGATGTCGCATGACGATCCGCTTTGAATGGATTGTGCCAAGTCCGGCCTTTGCGTTCGATTTCCTCTTGCCCGTGGGCGCGATGCAGCCGCCTGTTCCGCCAGATATTGCGGCGATGGTGCCCGTGATTATCGGCTCGCCGGTTGGCGGCGGCACATCAAACGCAAAGATCGATGTGATTGCCCCCGTCACCAACGGCCAAACCGTGTTCGCATTAACCGCCGTTCCCGCCAACCCGGCATTGGTGCGGATGTCGGTCAATGGCCAAATTTGGCGGCCACCCTCGTTCACGGTTGTTGGCACCACGGCCACTTGGGCCTCTGCCTTTTCTATCCAATCAACCGACGAAATTGAATTCACTTACACAATATGAGGTAGACGCGAATGGCACAGATTAAAGCAAAACAGATCGATGCGCCGATCAACACTGTAAAGCGTGTGAATACCGCCTTCACAATTTTGACGGGCACAGGCGCGTATACCACCACGGCGCAATTTGGCGGCTCGACCGGCGGCGGTAATGATGCAATCATTGGCGTCTGGACAACATCGCCAAACAATCGCTGCGAACTTGCACAACGCCTGAACGGCAAGGAAGTGACCAACGCCGCTGGCAACCGCCTTTTTGCCCGCACAACCTTCGCAGCATCGGTTTTCACGACCACGCTTTTTGTCACCAACGGTGCAGGCGGTGAAACTGCCTATGTGCCGGTGGCAGGCGACAACCTGAACAACGTCGCGGTTGACATGAAGTATAACGAAGTCGTCCAGTTCGGCTCGCTGCTGCCCAGTCAGATGGCCAATGCGCTCGATGGCATCGACGAGTCTTCAAGTGATCCGAACAGCCACGTCAAAACCTTCGATGCGTTCAACACGCCAAGCGTTAACCAGACGGCCTTTGTGTTGAGCTTCACGCCCAAATCCGCAGCGGCGGTGGATATGCGGGTGAACGGCGCGCCCCAAATTCCAACGGTGGATTTCACGGTGGCGGCGGGCACGGTGACATATCTGGCGACAGACTTCTCGATTGCAACGACCGATAAGGTCACGATCTTTTACGATAAATAATCATGGCGCGCACTGACTCCAAGCAGATCAGGGCCGGGACGGCACCCGCCGTTCCGGCCAGTGGCTTCGTCAATTTCGGCGTGCGTTCAGTCGCAGGGTTTGATTATCTGGCGACCAGATCAGCGCAAGGGGCGGAGCGGATTGTCCAATCTGGAATTTGTTTCCGTAGTATTGCAGGCTTGCAGGGTGCAAATAATTCCGGTGCCCTTATCCAGTTCGGCCAAATGCCCCTCCCCACAAATCTAGCCAGCCCGACAATTCGCTATGCCGATGTAGCCAACCGGGCACGGCGTGCCCATAGAATGGGTTATGTTTCGGCGGCAATCGCCGCTTCAATCACTGGATACTATTATGGTTCCAGCGGTTTTTTGCATTATTTGCTGGGCAATGGTGCGGGCGGCGGTGGGTTTGAATATACCTGTTTATTCGTGCCCAGCGATGGAGCGACAGTTCCGGGCGCACGCATGTTCGTCGGTCTCACAGGCTCATCAGCCGTGCCGACCAACGTAGAGCCATCCACGTTGACTGATCAGATCGGCGTGGCGCAAATCTCCGCAAGCAATAATCTGCAAATCGTGTTTGGCGGATCAACCCCGCAAACCCCGATTGATCTTGGCGCGAACTTTCCGGCAGGTGGCCTTTCCACTGATCTTTATCGCCTCATGCTTACTAGCAATCCAAACGACAGTACAAAAGTTGGGTGGCGGGTTGACCGCATTGGCACCGCGTTTAGCGCGGAAGGAGTTATCACAAATACAACCCCTGGAACGACGCTACCGTCCATCACGACTGGATATTTGCAACATCGCATGTGGCGAACGAACAATGCCTCGGCATTGGCCGTAGGAATCGATCTTGTCCAAATCCTAATTGAGCAAGATTTCTAACCGGAAGGAGATTATAAAATGCCTATCATTCAAGTGACCGCAGCATTTGTTAACAACTCAAGCCACGAAGTGCTTGACGTTCGCTATGTGGTTCAATCAAATCCACCGGAAGCGCCTGACGGTTTTCGCTGGCTTGTAAATTACAATTCAGATTACTCCAAACGCAGTGATTGGGGCGAAGGCGAGCCGCCGGTAAAAGGAAACCTCTGGCAAGGCGATATTCCAGCAACCTTTATCACACCCCCGCCCGTGCCAAGCGAGTTGGATGGGCTTTCGTCTGCGCAGCTTCGCGCGCGGCTGTCAGAGTTAAATACGCAATCGGCTGAGGTGATCGACGCGCTTGCTGTAGCAGAGACTGGTTAATGTCTGTTGGAATTGATGAGACCAGTCGCTTGCTTGGTGAAATCGAGGCTCGCCTGGATGGCATAGATGCCCGCCTGAAGCGCGTTGATACCAAGATGGATGATATGGTTGCCATCAAGAACAAGGGTTGGGGCGCGCTGGCTGTAATGGCCACGCTCTCTGCCTTCTTTGGCGCAAAGATCGCGGCGATGCTGTCTGGCATCGGAGGATTGATAAAATGAACGCACGTTTGCGAAAAGAGGTTCGCCAAACAGACCGGGGCACCGCAGAATTACGCGGGCCATTTCCGGCAGTTCGTCAAACCTAACGCATTGATTCACAACGCTTCAGACTATACAGCCCTGTCCACCACCATATGCCGGAAAATGGCGGAATTCCTCACTTTTCTGTTAGGTTCGCCAAAATGCGGTTTTCTAGGTTCGCCAAAGCATTGTCGGCCAAACCTTCGCGATTGGCCTTTTGAGCGTAGTAGGCGAAGGTGGCATTCTTCACATGGCCGGTTACGGATCGGCCTTCGGCGTCGGTTGATCCGCTCTCGGCGAGTCGGCGGCTCATGGCTTTCCGCAAGCCGTGCGCGCTGCAATGCGGCAATTCAGCTTCGTTGCAACATTCGCGGAACCAATTGCCAAATCCGGCAGGCGTAAAGGGTTTGCCAAACTTGGTGACAAGGAAATGGCCAATCCCCGCGACCGGCATAGCTTCAATCGCCGCCAGTGTTTCGGCCATCACTGGCACTATTGTTTCATTGTTACCCTTCACATGCTGGATCGTGAATTTGCCATCCCGCATTTGTGCGCGGGTGAGGCTGGCGATATTGCAACGTCGCGCCGCCGTGTTGAGAAATAGTTCCATCGCGAGACGGGCCTTGGTGCCAAGCGGATGACGCGCGCGGAATTGCGCAATCTCTGCCTCTGACCATGTATGAAAGCCCTTGCCTTGGCGAAAGGCATCAGTGGCATCAGCCGGATTGGATTTAAGCTTGCCGATCTTCACGGCATAGCGGAACATCCGCCGCAAAACTTTGCGCAGATTATTCGCGGCGGCGGGGGTCTCTGCCATTCTCCCGAATATCTTGTCAAGCGCGCCCGTTGTGACAAGCGCAATCGGCTTGGGGCCATGCTTGTTACGAAATCGCTCGATGATGCCGCGATAGGTTGTTTGAGACGCGGGCAGCATCGCAAGCCATTTGGGCGATTGATAGTAGAGCATGGCCAGCTCGTCGAAGCTGCCGGGAAGGGCCTTGCTGGGCGCGCGTGGTATTAGCCGTGCCACGCTGCAAGTGGCATATTCCTCCCGAAAGGCTTCGGTGCCGGGTGCTGCCGAAAAATGATGTGGCACATACCCGGATTTGCGAAAGCGGTGGCGCGCCTTGCCGTGCCGATCCCGGTATTCGGTGACGCCATCGGGCAACCAGCTACGCTTCTTCATCATCGCTATCCCATGGGTTTGACTCCGGAATGTGAGTCGCGCCCATTGGCAGGATGACGATTTTTCCGTCCGGCGCAATTGTAACCGTGCCGATTTGTTGGCCAGCGTTGACAAAGCCGCGAATGGCGCGGGTGACATCCATTTGCCGGACGCGGGCCGAGGCTGTCATGCCGCCAAGGCCATCGCGGCTTTTCGCTCGCCCGCGAATGCCATGTTGATGTCATGAATGATCATGATTCTGGGTGACTGCGATCCGCTGCCAAGGGCATGATAACTGGCAAGTTCGTGGCAAAGCGCTTCGAAATAGCCGATTGAAATTATCTGGCCATTTTGATCGCGTGGCCGTTCTTTTTGCAGCGCGGCGCGGGACGCAACGCGGGCGAGATCATCGGCGATCCCAGCCCAATCAGCATCACAATTTGAGCAGGGCGCGCGCGCGGCGACGGCCTTCCACAATTTTACGACAGTGGCCATATTGGTTTTGCGCCCATCGGCCTCTTTTTGCGTCATCTTTCGGCTGGCCACGCTATCAGGATCATGCTTGCTGCGCTGCGTGGCCAGCCATGCGGCGAGCGCATGGAGGTTATCCCAATCGCCATCGCAGGCCATGTTCACCGGCTGTGCCAGAATGAGAAAAGCATGGTGAGCACCAGCGCAACAAGGCCGCGCCAAAGCACTTTATCAATCAGATTGCTATGATAGTAACCGCCGCATGACAAACATGGTTGGCCCTTGAGCGCGCGGCCATTGCATTCCGGGCATTGATCGTATGCGCCGGGGATCATTGCTCTTGCGCCGCCAGTGCAGCGCGGATGCGTCGGCGATACTGCCATAGCTGCCACCCGGTTTCCATGACGGTAAACAACAGGACACCGCCAAAAAAGGCAGTAGCAATGACGTGAAGTGGGGATGACATAAACGGCCTCCGGGTGAGTAGAGGCCTGTAATTACGCGCAGTGTAATCTTTCTGTCAACAAATAACTTACTTGCGGCGTAATTTAGGTTCAAAGTCCATCGGTTCGGCTTTGTATTCAACAAGGGCTTCCGCGACTCGGGTAATCTGATCACGCTGCCCTTGAGAGGCATGATCCCAGATTGACCACATCGCTTCGGGATCAAGCGGATTGCGCATCAAAAGCGAACCGGCGTCGGTTTGCAGCACATCGGCAAAGGCCTCAAGCACTGGTTGGCTATAGGGTTGCTTGCCATTTTCAAGGCGGCTTAGGCTGGCGGCTGTCTTTGGCACACCCGGCGCGGACATTTCAATCAGCCGCGCTACCATCTGATCCTGTGTAAGATGACGGTGCAGCCGCCATTGACGAAAAAAATGCGGAGCCTTGCGGCCTAGAAAATTGGCAGTTTGACGCGGCATGTAACATAGTATGCCGCTCGGCACCGCTATGCGGAATGCCACGGGGTGTAATTTTGTGCTTGACGTGTAACTTACACGCGGCGTAAGTCCATTAACCATGACGAACACATTCACTATTGACCAATATCTCGATCATGCGGGGATCACCGCCGATCAGTTTGCCGCTTTGGCCGAGATAACGCCGCAGACGCTTTCGCGCATCCGTAACGGCAAGCAAAACACGACGATTGAGGTTGTGCGCCGGATTGTGGCGGCTTCGAACCGCATGATTGGCAGCGATAGTATCGTTCATCCGGGTAAATTTGCGCCTGCCGGTGGACAGTTTCAAGATAGAGAGATGGTTAACGGTTCCGGTGGGGAAACCCCTCCGGGTCGCGGTGGCACTGGGCAACCGGATGCCACACCCCCGCTGGCGCGAGGCACCTCCTCCCTTCCAGCGCGCCAGCGGGGGTGTGGCATGATCAGGCGATACTTGTCATTCGAGCATGAGAAATTGGCTGCATTATTCGGCTACAAGATAGATTGCTTTTGCAAATGGGAATTTCCAAGTTCAACTGATGTCATCCGCACACCGGTAATAGGATGTCCCGTTCATCAGCCAAAGGCTGGTTTGGCCTGCGTTCATGATGATAGTTATTGGCTGAACGGAGATGTGGCATGACGTGCATTTGTCGTTCTGCGCAAGCGATGTCTCTATCTGGTAAATTAGAAGCCCCGCATCGCATTCCCGTCATGGGTTGCCCGGTGCATGAGCCAAAGGCAGGGCTGGATAGTCTGGATGATGACGGTGCGGGCGCAAGCCTTATCGGCACAGGCGGTGAGAACAGCGGAGAGTTTGTTGGTTTGTCTGATGATGGTTTGGCGAGTGAAGCTGATGCAGTAAAAGCCGCGATTAAAGCTGCGCTAGCCGATGGAACAATCAAGCCCCGCCCGCCATTTGAGGCGTTGCTTGTCGCCCGCAAAGAAACCCATGGCGCGTTTTACGGCAATGCCAAAACGGCGCAAGCGATCAAGGTTATCATGGTTGATACGCCAAATTGGGGTTTGGTATCTGATCAGGAACGCGAGGCGCTTGAACTGATCGCGACGAAGATCGCGCGCGTCCTGAACGGCGCGCCGGATGCGCTGGATAGCTGGCGCGATATTGGCGGCTATGCTGCGCTGATCGTCAGCCATCTCGAAACGCGCGGCGCATGAAGGCGTCCGCGTCTTGTGCGGCAA
>JAYTVD010000077.1:0-24488 GCA_043744175.1 Phyllobacteriaceae bacterium | reverse complement strand
GGGCCTATTTGCCGACAGATAATATGGACTCCATCATCAAGCTATCAGGCTTTCAGCGCGCCTTGATGTTTTCAGCCAAGCACAGCCCGATGCTGTTTTCCTTCTTCTCGCGTGCCGCACAGCGCGTATTTGAGCGCGATGGCATGGTGGCATTTCTCAAGCGCTATCTTGGTTCCAGTCAAACAGATATCGCCATGCTAACCGACAATGAGATGGAAAGCACAATGCGCATGAGGCTAAACCTTTCCCACGCGCAAGAAATTGAGACCTACCGGCAAGAATGCCTGATGCAAATGTCTGATCTGTCAGCCTACGCAAAGCATCCGGGTGTTCCGGTGTCTATAATTCACGGCAGCGAAGACCCTGTGTTCCCGGTGGAGTCCATTCGCAAAGCGGCAATTGAGCTGAACGCTGATGTCTTTCACGAGGTCAGCAATTGTGGCCAGTTGATGCTTTACTCCCACCCCGAAATCGCCGTTGAAGCGATACGGACCTATGTGTGACGCAAGGATTGGCAAACAGATTTCTTGCGCCATCGCCCCTTGCAACATATAGCCATGCGCATCAGATCATGGTGATTATCACAAGCGTGAACCAATCACCAAAACTAAGGACATAATCAATGCCGGAAATGCCAAACCTTGGCGCTTTGCAAGATCGCGCTGCCGAGCTGGTTGAGGCGGCACGAAGAGCGGGCGCTGATGCGAGCGACGCGGTTGTTGCAAGCGGGCGTTCAGTCAGTGTTTCTGTCCGTATGGGCAAGGTGGAAGGCACGGAAGCCTCCGAAGGCGACCAGTTCTCGCTAAGGGTTTTTGTCGGCAAACAAGTAGCGAGTATCTCAGCGGCCTTAGGCGCGGATGCTCATGCGCTCGCTGCCCGCGCTGTTGCGATGGCGAAAGTTGCACCGGAAGATCCGTGGCAGGGACTTGCTCCGCAAGAAATGTTGGCGAAAGAATTTCCGGATTTGGATCTGTTCGATCCGACAGATGTGAGTGCTGAGGCCTTGACCAACGCCGCCATGGAGCAAGAGCAGGCGGCGCTTGAAGTCAACGGCATAACCAATTCGCTCGGCAGCTCCGCCAGCACTGGCTTTGGCGGCATGGTGTTGGTCACCTCAACGGGCTTTTCAGGTAGCCATATGTCCTCGCGCTTCGGGCGCGGCATTAGCGTGATCGCGGGCGAAGGCACCAAGATGCAGCGCGACTATGAATATTCCTCTGTGATCCATTTTGAGGAAATCGAGGACGCCAAATCCATCGGTCGCAAAGCGGCGGAGCGGACAATCGCCAAGATTAACCCGCGCAAGGCCAAGACAGGTCCAATCAATGTGGTGTTCGACCCGCGCGTTGCACGAGGCATTGCGGGGCATTTGGCGGGCGCTATCAATGGCGCGTCCGTTGCCCGCAAGACGAGTTTCCTGCGCGATAAAATGGGCCAGCAAGTGATCGCTGCTGGCGTAACGGCGACAGATAATCCACTGCGCAAGCGCGGCGCTGCCTCCCGTCCGTTTGATGGAGAAGGGCTCGCCGCTCTGCCAATGACGATGGTCGAAAAAGGCGTTTTGCAAAACTGGTTCCTGTCGCATTCTGCGGCACAGGAGTTGGGTTTAGTCACCAATGGTCGCGGCGCGCGCTCCGGCTCCGCCGTGTCACCAACATCGACAAACTTCGCTTTTGAGCCGGGCGAGGTGACACCCGCCGCGCTGATCGCCAGCGTCGGCACCGGCCTGTACGTCACTGAGGTTATCGGGCAGGGCGTCAATATGTTGACGGGCGAATATTCGCGTGGCGCGTCCGGCTTTTGGATTGAAAATGGCATTCTCACTCATGCGGTTTCAGAAGTGACAATTGCCGGAAATCTCAAAGACATGTTTATGAACATTGTGCTGGCCAACGATGTTGACCGTACCTATGGAACCGCAGCGCCGACGTTGGCGATATCAGGGATGACATTGGCAGGTGAGTGACAAAAGCGACTATCTAGCTGATTTAGAACTGCTGCAAACTGCGGCCCGTAAGGGCGCAGAAATTGCGCTGAGTTACTACGGCAAAGACCCGAAAATTTCCTACAAAGAAGGCATGTCGCCTGTCACCGAGGCGGATTTCGCGGTTGATGCCTACTTGAAAGCAACACTATGCGCGGCTCGTCCGGATTATGGCTGGCTAAGCGAAGAAACGGCGGATTCCACTGAGCGGCTCACCAAAAAGCGCACGTTTGTTGTGGACCCGATAGACGGCACCAAAGCGTTTATTGCCGGTAACTCAATGTGGTGCGTGTCCGTGGCTATTGTAGAAAATGGCAGCTCCATTGCTGGGGTGTTGGACTGTCCGGTACGGAAAGAAATTTATTCAGCTGCACGAGGTCAAGGCGCTTATAAGAATGGTGCGCGGCTGGAGCGCCAGACCGAAAATTCTCCGCTGGTGATGAGCGGAACCAAAACCCTGCTGGCGCACTTTGCGCAGGCCACGGGCGAGGCTCTCCACGCTCATTCGCACATACCCTCGTTAGCCTACCGCATCGCGATGATTGCTGATGGCAGGTTGGACGGCGCATTTGTTAAACCCAACGCGCAGGACTGGGATCTCGCGGCTGCCGACCTAATTTTGGCAGAAACTGGCGGTACAATATGTGGCACAGACGGCAGCCGCGCCACCTATGGCAAGCCAAGTACGGCACATGGAGTATTGGTCGCTGCACAAGCCAGCCGGATAGATGTGATGTTGGGTGTTGTAGCCACATCAAGCTTCGGCTAAACCCACTTCAAATTTTTCGACAAAACAGGGGCCATTATGACCGAAACCAAACAACTATTGCATCTTGTGTTCGGCGGTGAATTGACAACGCTCGGCGGGACAGAGTTTCGTGACGTTTCGAAACTTGATATTGTCGGTATTTACCCTGACTATGCGTCTGCCTCGCTGGCGTGGAAGGCCAAGGCCCAAATGACGGTTGATAATGCCCATATGCGCTATTTCGTCGTTCATATGCACCGGTTCTTGGAGCCGGGCAAAGGCCTTGGTCATTGAACATCAGGACGGATCAAGGCGCAATGGCCGGTACTCAACAAAGCGGACCGACCTTCATGCGCCGGTTGTGGATGCGCCTGCGCGTCCATGTGAAGGCGCAACCATGGTTCGCTGCGCTGTTGGTATCGCTCATTACAGGTAGCCTGCGCTTTATCAACTGGACCAACCCGCGCGTTGCAGGTTCGCATAATCCTGACGATGTTTATGCCAAGAATTCCCCCATGATTGTTGCCTTCTGGCACGGGCAGCATGTGATGGCTCCCTTTTTGGCACCCAAAGGCGCCAAGGTTGTCGCCCTCTTTTCGAAGAGCGCGGACGCGGAATTGAACGCCAAAATAGTCGAGAAGTTTGGTTTTGAGACGGTACGTGGCTCCGGTGGCCGCGACCCGTCACGTATGGCTGAAAAAGGCGGCGTGCGCGCACTTTTGTCGTTGAAACGGGCCTTGGATCGGGCAAAGTCAGTGGTTATGATTGCTGATATTTCCAAGAGCACCGCGCGCGAGGCAGGCCTTGGCATCATAACGCTGGCCAAGATTACGGGACGCCCGATAATTGCTGCGGCTTATGCCTCCAGCCGTCGCAAAGTACTGGAAAAAACATGGGATAAAACAACGGTCAACCTGCCCTTTGGTCGCGCCGCCGCTTTTTCGTCGGAACCACTTTATGTGCCACAAGATGCGGACGACGCAACGATGGAACTTCTGCGCCAAGAGCTTACAAAACGTCTGAATGATGCCACCTCCAATGCCTTCCAACTGCTGGAAGCAAAGCCATGAGCGAGCGCTGGGCACGGGCAATATTGACGACCTACCGCTGGGCAGGAGCGGCCATCTATCCGATTGTCGGGCCATACCTGGCGTTACGAGCCACCAAGGGCAAAGAGGAACATGCGCGGCGCGGTGAGCGCTATGGAAAATCCGCCATCCCACGCCCTGCCGGTCCATTGGTTTGGGTCCATGCCGCCAGTGTCGGCGAGACTTCCGCAATGATACCGCTCATCCGCTATATTGCGGGCAAGGGCATTCACATTGTTCTGACAACAGGCACCGTAACATCCGCCAAGCTCAGCCAGGAACGTCTCGGTGCTCTGGTTATCCACCAATATGTGCCGCTGGATTTCAAACCGGCGGTGAGCAATTTTCTATCATTTTGGAAGCCGGACTTAGCGCTTATCGCCGAATCTGAAATCTGGCCAATGACAATTTTGGAGCTGGGAGCGCGACGGGTTCCCCAGATTTTGGTCAACGGCCGCTTGTCAGATCGTTCCTTCGCCGCGTGGAAGCGCCGGAGTTATTTGGCAGAAGCGCTATTTGAGAACCTGTCGCATGTCATTGCCCAGTCTGATGTGGACGGGCATAGGTTCAGCGAGTTGGGCGCTCGGCCTGTCACTGTGTCAGGCAATTTGAAAGCGGACACTGTGCCCCCGCCTGCCAATGCAAAAGAGGTCTCCAGCTTTGAGGCGATGATTGCAAAACGCCCGACATGGGCGGCGATTTCCACCCATGAAGGCGAAGAAGCAATCGCTGGTGATGTGCATATTATGGTGGAAAAACGCCATCCCGGACTGCTGACTATCATCGTGCCGCGACATCCGGATCGCGCTGGCGCCATTGCCGCTGCGCTTGTAACCAAAGGCCTAAGAGTAGCGCGGCGCAGCCTGAATGAACTGATAAACGCCGATACTCAAATCTATATCGGCGATAGCATTGGTGAGATGGGCCTCTATTTGCGTTTGACTGAAATTGCCTTTGTCGGGCGCTCTTTGACTGGCGCGGGCGGGCAAAACCCACTGGAACCGGCAGTGCTCGGAACCGCCGTATTATCCGGTCAAAATGTCCAAAATTTCCGTGATAGCTACAAGCGATTGATTGCGGACGGCAACGCCAAGCTGGTTAAAGACAAAGACATGCTGGCTGGCGCAGTGAGCTATTTGTTGTCGAACCACGAAGTGCGCGGCAAGATGATTGATGCCGGCCTGCGCTCTGTCGCCGACATGCATGGCGCGCTAGATAAGACAATCTCAACACTCGAACCATTCATCCAGCCGCTTATCGTGAAAGCGCGATTGGATCGCCTCACGGAGCGCCGCTAATGGCATCTGAAGCCCCTCCCTTCTGGTGGGAAAGAACAGACTGGCGCGCACGGGTTTTGATGCCCGTATCGGCGCTCTATGGCTGGGTTGCCACGCGCCGGATGCAAAGTGCCACGCCTCCGGCAATTGACCTGCCAGTAGTCTGCGTTGGCAATTTGACCGTTGGCGGCGGTGGAAAAACACCAACGTCGCTGGCAATAGCCGCTGCTGCCAAGAGGATGAAACTTAATCCCGGCATTCTTTCGCGTGGTTATGGTGGCTCCAATTCCGGCCCGAAAATCGTCGATGCTGCCCATGATTTGGCCAAGCATGTTGGAGACGAGCCTTTGCTTATCGCTCATTATGCGACTGTCGCCGTCTCGCCGAACCGTTTGGCCGGCGCAAAACTTCTAAAAGATGCTGGCTGTGATTTCATCATTATGGATGATGGTTTTCAAAGCGTGCGCTTGGTGAGTGATTATAATTTAGTCGTAGTGGATGCCCGCCGCGGCGTTGGCAATGGCCATGTCATTCCCGGTGGCCCACTGCGCGCGCCGGTAGTGCCGCAACTCCGCCGGATAGACGCACTGCTGGTAAGCGGCTCTGGCGATGCGGCCTCAAGCATTGTGCGCCAAGCGGCAAAGGCGGCAAAGCCGGTCTATATCGCCAAAGCCATGCCGCCGAAAAAGCTCAATCTCAGCGGCAAGCGCGTGCTGGCTTTTGCCGGCATTGCCGACCCTGAAAAATTCTTTGAGAGCTTGGCCGGAACCGGCGCGACGATATCGCTTGCCCGCACCTATCCCGATCATCATCAGTTCGCGGATGATGAATTGCGCGAGTTGCACCAGACTGCGGAAGCCGGAGATTTGATTTTAGTGACTACGGAAAAGGACGCCATGCGGCTTGCCCGTGGCAGCGAAGCAGCGCGTTCTGTGTTGGATGCAACGTTGGTTTTCAAGGTTGAAATGGTTTTCGATCAGGCGGACGTGCCAACGCGCATTATCGAGCAAACGCTGGAAAGCTTCCGCCGCCGCATGCTGAAACAGGTTTGATTCTAAAGGATTTTTAGCTGCGTCTGCGAAGACCTGGGTTGCGCTCCAACTCGCGCTCAAGCGACGCGGCGGCATCCACATATGGCTCTTGCCACGCAACAGACCAGTACTTCAATTCATCAAGCGGGATATGCTGGCCTGACACCGCGCAGATCACATAGCTGCCCGGAGAGGCAACTTGAAAGTCTGCATCTAAGTAACGAACCCGCGCTTCGCCCGAGCTGCCACGTTCAAATTTATTCATTCCAGTCGCCTGACCTATGACCGTGATGGCGGATATTATTGAAGTTAATCACAACAACAGTTTGCGTAATTCTCGGTGCGTTATAGCGTGCGGCGGGCACCTGTGGAACACAAGTTTCAGTGGCTTTTGTCGCATCGTTAACGTGGATAATCAGCGGGCCGGAGCCATCGCAGCGTACCGGCGCACCACGGATAATCGTCGGTGACACAACCTTGTGTTCTTGATGCAAATTGATGATTTCAGCCGATGCACCAAATGAAACCAGAGCCATAGCACTCAACGAAACCAAGCCAAACAATCTGTTCATCGCCAACTCCAATTCCACTTATGAAACTCACGTTAAGACATTGTTTACTTTCTTCCAAACAGTCTTTCAATATCCGAAAGCTTTAATTCGATAAAAGTTGGGCGCCCATGATTGCAGGTGCCGGAGCCGGGCGTGGCCTCCATTTGGCGCAGCAGCGCGTTCATTTCTTCTGGCTTCAGAACACGGCCCGATCGCACCGAACCATGGCAGGCCATGCGCGACGCAATGGCATCCAGGCGCAGCGCCAAGCTATCGCTGGCATCTTGGTCGGCAAGCTCATCCGCCAAGTCGCGGATCAGCGCTGGCACATCAATCGCGCCCAGCATTGAGGGCGTGGCGCGCACCGCAATGCCGCCCGGACCAAAGCGTTCCAGCATCAAACCAAAGCGCTCAAACTGCGGCGCTTGCACGGCCAAACGCTCAGCATCGTCCGCTGGCAGATCGACAATTTCCGGGATTAACAGTAGCTGCGAGGGCAGCGCCCGTTCCGCCATCGCGCCCTTCAGCGCCTCATATACAAGACGCTCGTGAGCAGCGTGCTGGTCCACAACTATAAGGCTGTCACCACTTTCGGCGACGATGTAATTTTTGGCAATTTGCGCCCGTGCTGCCCCAAGAGGAAAGCTCGAATATTGCTCCGGGGCAGGCGTTGAACGCTGATCCGCGCTTGGCCTTGCGACATGGTCAAAGGCAGATTGTGCTGTTTCTTCAAAGCCTTGCGGAGCATAGGGTGACTGCGCAGGTGACCAGTTTTGTGCGCGCGGCGGGCTCCATGATCCTCCGCCGCGAAACGCATCCATCATCCCAGTTGCACCTGTGGTTGCGCCACGAATACCGGATTTATGCAGCGCCTCGCGGATCGCGCCGATGATGAGCCCGCGCACCAATCCCGGATCACGGAACCGCACATCGGCCTTCGCCGGATGCACGTTGACATCCACCAGCCCCGGTTCCAGCTCAATAAATAGGGCCACAACCGCATGGCGGTCCCGCGCCATGGCGTCCATATAGGCAGCGCGAATGGCACCGGCTATCTGCTTATCTTTGACGGGGCGACCGTTAACATAGGCGAATTGTTGGGTGGCGGAAGCACGGTTATAGGACGGTAGACTGACAAGGCCCTTGAGGGTCACGCCCTCTCGAAGTGCGTCAATTTCCAGTGCATTATCAATGAATCCCGTGCCCACCACATCGCCAATCCGGCGCGGCGAGGGCAATATTTGCTCATCGTTTCCAGTGAGAATAAGGCTCTGCCGGTCCGGTCCGGATAGCTCAAACCGCACATGGGGAAAGGCGATAGCGATGCGTTTGACGACATCGGTAATGGCCGAACTTTCCGCCCGTTCGCCCTTCATAAATTTGAGTCGCGCCGGAATATTGAAGAATAAATCCCGCACTTCCACTTGAGTTCCGCGCTGGCTAGCCGCGGGTTTGGGACCGGAAATCTTGCCGCCATGCACGGATATTTCCATGCCGCTATCAGCGCTAGCCGTGCGCGACGTGATGGTGAGGCTGGACACGGACCCGATTGAAGGCAGCGCCTCGCCGCGAAAACCGAGCGAGCGAATGTCCAAAATATCATCTGTGAGTTTAGACGTGCAGTGCCGCGAAACCGCCAACAATAACTCATCCGGCGCAATGCCCGAGCCGTCATCGCTGACCCGTATAAGCGACAACCCGCCCCCCGCGGTGACAATCGTAACCTTGCCCGCGCCCGCATCCAGCGCGTTCTCAACCAACTCTTTGACGACGCTGGCAGGTCGCTCAACGACCTCGCCAGCGGCGATCTGGTTGATGATGGTTTCGGAAAGTTGGGAAATAGCCATGTCAGTTTATAGCGGGATTCGGCCATGAGGCGAAAGGGGTAGAGGTGTGATTTCACATGGTCGTAAAGCGGTCGGCGAACGCCCGAAGATGATACGGAGTGAGTACGCCAACCACGCAGAGAGCATACGCCAGCGGTGCGGAGCACGTGCGGACCTTAGCCGCGCTCCCAGCGCTCCAAATCCGCCAAAACATCTGCCTGATGTTCGCCCAATTTGGGCGAGGGGGTGTCGTAGTGCAGCGGCGTTTGCGACATCATGATGGGAGTGCGCACGCCGGGGATGGAGTTGCCATCGCTGTCCTCAAGATCGACACGCAGCACACGGGCCTTCACTTGAGGGTCGTCAAACATTTCGCCAATCGTGTTGATGGTTCCGGCGGGAACGGCGTTGGCCTCGCAGGCGGTGAGCAGCGCGGCGCGGGTGAACTTCGCGGTCTGGTCCGTGATGTAAGGGCGCAGCGCGACGCGGTTCATCACGCGGGCCTCATTGGTGATGAAGCGCTCGTCGCTCGGTAAATCATCAAGACCTAATATTTTGCAGGCGCGCGCAAACTGGCCATCATTGCCAACAGCCAAAATCAAATGACCGTCGGAAGTCGGCACAACTTCATAGGGCACGATGTTAGGGTTCTCATTGCCGATGCGTTTTGGCGAAACGCCGGTGGCGAGGAAATTCATATTTTGGTTGGCGAGCACGCCAGCCTGTGTGTCCAGTAGCGACATGTCGATGTGCTGGCCTTGTCCGGTTTTTTCAGCATGGCGAAGCGCTGCCAAAATGCCGACGACGGAATAGACGCCAGTGAAAAGATCTGCCACCGCAACGCCCACTTTCATCGGTTGGCCATCACCTTCGCCGGTGATGGACATGAGGCCGGACATGCCTTGGATGATAAAATCATAGCCCGCAAACGAGGCGTATGGCCCGGTGTGGCCAAAGCCTGTGATGGAGCAATAAATGAGGCGCGGGTTGATTTTCGCAAGACTGGCATAGTCCAGTCCATATTTATTGAGGCCGCCGAATTTGAAATTCTCGATGAAAATATCCGACTGCGCGGCAAGGCGGCGCACGAGGTCTTGGCCTTCCGGGGTCTTCAAATCGGCGGTCACCGACCGCTTGTTGCGGTTGACGCCGTGATAATAGGCAGCGCCTAAATTTGCACCATCCTCGCCCGTGATAAAGGGTGGCCCCCAAGAGCGCGTATCATCGCCGCTGCCGGGGTTTTCCACCTTGATAACATCCGCGCCAAGGTCCGCCAGCGTTTGCCCTGCCCACGGGCCTGCAAGAATGCGGGCAAGTTCAAGGACACGGATGCCTTTTAGCGGTGCATTGGACATAAGGAGGTATCCGTTTATTTGGAGGTAAGCGGTGATTTGGCTCTAGTTAGCAAAGCCCAAGCGACGTGTCACGGCGCAACCTTATCCAACCAGTCCCCAAACTCGCTCATGACCTCTTCGCGATTGATATCATTCAAACACTCGTGCCGGTTATCAGGACCAATAATGGTCGCGACATTGGTGAAGCCCATTTTGACAATGCGGTCTGAAAGCGCCCCGGTGGCTTTGGAGAAGTCCGTTGCCGGGTCGTGGCCGCCGCCGCGTAGGTGCAGGTGGATGGACTTGTGCAGCTTTGCGAAGTTACGATTATCCGCGCCTTGGAAAATCAGACGGAATACGTCCTGCCACATGCCAACGGAGGCATCCCAGCCGCAGAGCGGGTCGTGAACATAAAGGTCCACTTCGGCCTTGTCGCGGGAAAGCCAGTCGAACGCTGTGCGGCCATCAGTTTCTTTCTTTGCCCAATCTTGGAATGTGAGTTTGGGCAGCATGACGGAGGGAACGTCCGAGCCGAGCAACATGCGCTCCACTGCCAAAATGCCTTGGCCGACGCGGCCTAAAAGTCCGGCTGAGAAGTTGGCGTTCCAGATGGCACCAGCGGTGACGTTCTGCGGATCGCGCAGCAGCGAGTTCATGGCAACGAGGCCACCCATAGAATGGCCAAAAACTACCAAAGGGAAAATGGGATGGTTGTTGCGGGCTGTTTCGCGCATGAATAATGTATCGTCCAAAACCGACTGCCAGCCTTCGCCCTTGGCAAAGCTGCCGAGCGAGACTTCAGGCAAGGTCGTCTTGCCGTGCCCGCGATGATCATGCGCGTAAACATGAAAGCCTCTGGTACTGAGAAATTTGGCAAAGCGTGCGTAGCGCGCCGCATGTTCGGCCAGACCGTGATTTATCTGTATGATTCCACGGGCCGTACCCTGGGCCGGTTCATAATATACACAAAGATTAGCGCCCGACGGTGACAACATATGACTGGTTTGCGCGAACATCTGAATCTCCTCAACTTAACTTAAGTGCTTTACGCTTACGCATTAGTCAACTGCACAAATTCAGTTCAAAACGCCTGCACGATAAAATGCAATTGCTCATTATTCGTGCAAGCCATTGAAAACATTGAAAAATACAAAAATAACACTTGTGTGCACTGCAAAAAAAATACAGTCTAGCCTTGCCGGGATAAACACCAAGAGCACCGGTCGCCGCAAAATGCTGGCCCGGTGCTCTTCGAAATTTTGTTAGCAGCGATAGAGCCGCACGGGCTTTAGCTTGCTGCAAGAGTTCTGTCACCGCGAGCGCGACCCCGTCCACGTCGCTGCGGTGTCCAGAGGGGAGAGCCGGGCACTTGGAATACCAAGGCCCGGCTCACATTTTTTGTATCACATCTTTTGCAGGAATAGTGTGGCTGCGTATCTCGCAAACCTTGCCCCTTGGCGGCTTTACCCTTAAGAGGGCGGCAACTTTCCTTCCAAACGTGGAGTGCAGCGCGCTATGGCTCGCCAGTTTATCTATCATATGTCCGGCCTGACCAAGGCTTACGGTGCCAAAAAAGTTCTCGATGACGTGCATTTGTCATTCTATCCCGATGCCAAGATTGGTATTTTGGGGCCGAACGGTGCGGGTAAATCCACAATTCTTCGTATTATGGCGGGAACCGACAAGGACTGGACAGGCGAAGCCTGGCTAGCCGAAGGCGCGACGGTTGGCTATTTGAGCCAAGAGCCGCATCTTGATCCGACCAAGACAGTGCGTGAAAACGTGACAGAGGGCGTTGCTAAAAAGCAGGCGGTTCTGGATGAATATAACGCGCTGATGATGGATTACACTGAAGAGAACGCAGACAAAGCGGCCAAGCTTCAGGATGTGATCGACGCGGAAAATCTATGGGATTTGGACGCGCAAGTGGAAATGGCGATGGAAGCCTTGCGCTGCCCACCTGCGGAAAGCGAAGTGACCAAGCTATCGGGTGGTGAGCGCCGCCGCGTGGCGCTGTGCCGCCTGCTTTTGACTAAGCCTGATCTGCTGCTGCTTGACGAACCAACCAACCATTTGGACGCCGAGACTGTTGCCTGGCTTGAAAAGCATTTGCGCGCCTATGAAGGCTCCGTGCTGATTGTTACCCATGATCGCTACTTCCTTGACAATGTGACGGGTTGGATTCTCGAAATCGACCGTGGCAAGAGCATTCCTTACGAAGGCAATTATTCCGCCTATCTGGAAGCCAAGGCCAAGCGTATGCGCCAAGAGGGCCGTGAAGACGACAGCCGCCAGAAGTCCATCGAGCGCGAGCGCCTGTGGATCGCCTCAAGCCCGAAGGCGCGCCAGACAAAATCTAAGGCGCGTATTTCCAAGTTTGCGGATTTGGTGGCAGAGGCAGAAAACCGCCGCCCAACAGAAACGCAGATTCTCATTCCGGCCGGCGAGCGTCTGGGCAACCGCGTCATCGAGGCCAACGGCATTTCTAAAAGCTATGGCGACCGGCTGCTGATTGACAATCTCTCGTTCAAGCTGCCAGCAGGCGGCATCGTCGGCGTTATCGGGCCGAACGGCGCGGGTAAAACAACGCTGTTCCGCATGATTACCGGACAGGAAAAGCCGGATGAAGGCACCCTGGAACTAGGTGACACCGTGCATCTTGGCTACGTGGACCAGAGCCGCGATTTGCTGGTGGGCACGAACAATGTCTGGGAAGAAATTTCCGGCGGCAACGACATTATCAAAATCGGCAAGTATGAAATGAACAGCCGCGCCTATTGCTCGACGTTCAATTTCCGTGGCGGCGACCAGCAGCAGAAGGTGGCCAACCTCTCGGGCGGCCAGCGCAACCGCGTGCATTTGGCCAAGATGCTGAAAAATGGCGGCAACGTTATCCTCCTCGACGAACCGACCAACGATTTGGATACAGAAACCTTGTCGGCGCTCGAAGACGCGCTGGAAAACTTCGCCGGTTGCGCCGTTATCATCTCCCATGATCGCATGTTCCTCGACCGTCTGGCCACCCACATTCTGGCCTTTGAAGGCGACAGCCATGTGGAATGGTTTGAAGGTAACTTCGAAGATTACGAGCAGGATAAGATCAGGCGTTTGGGGCCTGAGAGTGTGAATCCGAAGCGCGTTACGTATAAGAGATTGACGCGGTAATTTCTTCTGTCTTAAAGAAAATTAGAAAGGTCGCGAGCACTGTTCGCGGCCTTTTTCTATGTCCCGACCCCAGCTATATAAACATCTACTAAATCATGAGTAAGCTGCAATTAAGCATCTGTAAATAAATGAGAATTTCCGTCTTTATTCCAGCGACGAATCTGCTAGTTTGAAGCTCTATGACCCAAGGGTGGGTTTGACGGAGGCACTATTGAAAACAACTATTCTGGGCTTGGCTGCGATTGTGGCTGTATTTTCGACCGCAGCTTACGCTGACGATGCCGTGTTTACGCTGACCAACAACAGCTCTTACCAGATCGATGCCTTCTTTGCCTCGCCTGCCAATGATGATCAATGGGGCGACGATATTTTGGGCCAAGACGTGCTCGAAGGCGGCCAGAACAGCACTGTGACAATTCCCGGTGGTAGCCCTGAGTGCATTTACGACCTGAAGGCCGTTGATGAGACCGGCGCTGAGCATGAATTGAAGGGCCTGAACATCTGCGAAAGCCCGGCAGTGACTTTCGACAAGTAATTTTATAAAGGCGGCCCAAAAGGCCGCCATTTCTTATCGCAGCCTATCCGGGGGGATATTTCATGAATCGCTTCGCCACTTTTGCCCTTGCCGCATCCGCTCTTTGCGCCGCTAATTTTGGCGCGTTCGCCTTTGGCGTGGAAGATGTGCCCACCAATGATTTGCCGAAGGAATTTGAAGGGCTGACCGATGCGCAGCAGACCGAAGGCATTGAATTTGTGTTCGGCAATGCGATCTTCGTTATGTTTCATGAAGCGGGGCATATGCTGATTTCGGAACTTGGCTTGCCCGTACTTGGCAAGGAAGAGGATGCGGTGGATTCGCTGTCGTCAATTATGCTGCTTGAGGGCCATGATGACACGCTTGATAAGGCACTGGCAGACTCAGCGGATGGCTGGTTTCTCTCCGATGAAGTGGCGCAAGAGGCGGGTGACGACTATGCGTTCTGGGATGAGCACAGCCTCGACCAGCAGCGCGCCTACTCGATGGTGTGCATGATGGTGGGACAAGACCCGGTGCGCTTTAAGGATTTTGCGGATTCAGTTGGTCTGCCGGATGACCGCCGCGACGGTTGTGCGGGAGATTATGAAAATGCCAAAGACAGCTGGACCACGTTGCTGGAACCAAGCGTGATAACGGATAATAGCAAGACTGACTTCAAAGTGATTTACGACGATGTGCCGTCCGGCCCGCTGGCGCCCTATGCGGCAATCATCAAAGAATCAGATTTGCTGAGCGTTTTGGTTGCTGCACTTTCCACCACCTACAAGCTGGAACCCGGAATTGTATTTCATGCCAAAGTGTGCGGCGAGCCCAATGCCTATTGGAGCTCCAGTGACCGCGAGTTGACGTTTTGTTATGAGTTAGCGCAGTTCCACGCCGGACTTTTGGCCAAGCATTTTGCCAATGAGGCGGCCGCACAGTAAGGCGGGCCATCACGCATTTGTTTATGTCGCTGCCTTGCCGTGCAGGCGTAAAAAAGCCATGTTGCCCAGAGCATGAAATCTCAAGTGATTTGCGCCAAGACAACGCGTGCGAAAACGCTTTAACAATGACTGTGGCAATCAGGGCGATATGAATGAATAAGACGTTTTCAACACTTTCTCTTTTGCTTGCGCTGCTTGGTGCCTCTATCGCACATTCATATGCCACGGCAGAAGTGCCCGTTGCCTCGCGCACGCTGACGGGTGCGCTATTATCTGCACAGGTCGCCGAGGGTGACAATGATTTTGCCGCGATGATCGCCTATTATAAGCAAGCGCTCGGTTTTGAATCCGGCAACACCAAGTTCGAGCAAGATTTAATGCTTGGACTTATCACCAACGGTCAGTTCACAGAGGCGCTTCCCTACGCTGAAAAGCTGAAAACCATGCCGGAGATAGAGCGCGTATCACGCGTGGCTCTGGCCATTGATGCCGTCGATAAGAAGAAGTGGGATGATGCAGAAACGCTGCTGAAACTGGCGCAGCAAAGCGATTTGGATCGTCTTGTCGCCAACCTGATGACGGGCTGGGTGAAGCTTGGCGCGGGCAATGGCAAAGAAGCGGCAGAGTACATCTCTAAGATACAAGGCCCGCAGTGGGTGGACCTGTTTAAGCTTATTCACAAGGCAATGATACTTGATGCCTCGGGCGACAAGGTTGGTGCCGCAGCGGCCTATGAGGAGGCGCTGAACAGCCCGGATGGTGGCGCGGCTCCCGACAGTTGGTTGCGTGCCGTAGAATCCTACGCGCGCTTCCAGGCCCGCGATGGCAAGAAGGATGCGGCGCTGAAAATCATCGACCAAGGTCTGGAAGTGGCACCGGAGCGCCCGCCGCTTTTGGCCTTGCGCAAAATTGTGGAAGCAGGCGGCACAGTTGAGCCACTTGTCGCCGATGCCAAGGCTGGCCTTGCGGAAGTGCTGTTTGATATCGGTGCCGCCGTGCGCCGCGATGGCTCGGAGTCGTTCTCAACGCTTTATTTGCAGCTTTCATTGGCTGCCAAGCCTGACAATGATGTCACTCTCATCCAACTGGCTGGTATTGCTGAAGGCTTGAACCAGCAGGAATTGGCAATCACCAACTATCGCGCTGTGCCCGAAGGCTCGCCATTCAAGCGGGCTGCCAATTTGCAGATGAGCCTCAATTTGGCCGATCTCGACAAGACCGATGAAGCCATTAAAGATCTGAACGCGTTGATGGCGCAAGATCCCGCCGACCCGCGCACCTACACAGCTCTTGGCGGCGTTTATGCGGCCAAGAAAGACTTCAAATCTGCCGCCGAAGTCTATGATAAAGCGATAGCCGCGATTGGCGCGCCGGACCGCAAGGACTGGAACCTCTACTATCAGCGCGGCATTGCCCATGAGCGCACCAAGACATGGCCAATTGCCGAGGAGAGCTTCAAAACAGCGCTGAAACTCTATCCTGACCAGCCGCAGGTGCTCAATTATCTTGGCTATTCCTACGTTGATATGAACCTGAATTTGGACGAAGCGCTCGGCATGATCCGCAAAGCTGTCGAGCTTCGCCCCGATGACGGCTATATCGTGGACTCGCTCGGCTGGGCCTACTACCGCCTCGGTAAATTCGATGACGCAGTCACGGAGCTACAAAAAGCCATCAGCCTGCGCCCCGAAGATGCCACCATCAATGACCATCTAGGCGATGCCTACTGGCGCGCGGGCCGCAAGTTGGAAGCCAATTTCCAATGGCAGCATGCGCTGGATGCTAAGTCCGACGATGTGGATAATCTAAAGATCAAAACCAAAATGGCCAATGCCAAACCATTGGTGGCTGAGGCAAATACCGACAAGAAGGGGTGATTGACAAAGGCGTGTGTGGTGCTATTTTAGCTAAGTTAGCTAGAAAGGCGTGCGCGTGAACTCTGTCACAATCCATAAAGCCAAAACTGAGCTTTCCAAGCTGATTGCGCTTGTCGAAGCGGGTGAAGATGTATTGATATTGCGCCGTGATAAACCTGTGGCGCGATTGACTGCGACCGAAAAAGCGGCGCCGCTAAAGCGCAAGCCGGGCGGCTTTCCTGAATTGAAAAACGTTCCCGACAATGTGATATTTGGCCCGCTTTCCGATGAAGAATTGGATTTGTGGGAAGCCCGTAAGTGAGACTTTTGCTGGATTCTCACGCTTTGCTATGGTGGCTTTCAGATGATGAACGGCTATCGAAAACGGCGAGGGATGCCATTCAATCAGGCGAAGTTTATGTAAGTGCAATCACTGCCTATGAGCTTGGGATAAAATTCAAGCGCGGGCAACTGAGCGGCGCTGCTAGACTATTTTCGGATTTTGAAAAGCATTGCGCCGATGAGCAATTTCAACTGCTATCCATCAGCGCGGCACATGCTTTGGCGGCCGCGGCATTTGGCGATGAGCACCGCGATCCGTTCGACCGTCTGATTGCCGCGCAAAGCCTTGTTGAGAATCTCGCTATTGTTTCAATCGACAAGGCGCTCTTAACATTCGGGTGCAAGCTCATCTGGTAGGAGCAACTCTTCTAGTGGGAGATTGGCTTGACCCTTCAAGCCCAACTCAATACAGACACGTCAGACATTTATGCCCAACGCGGGAACGCTATTTTGACTGACATTGCGCCACACATGCACCCGAGCCGCTCGTTTCAGGGGCTTATTCTCACCCTACACCGCTATTGGGCCGATCATGGCTGCGTGGTGTTGCAGCCATACGACATGGAAGTGGGCGCGGGCACGTTTCATCCGGCAACGACGTTGCGCGCGCTGGGGCCAAAGCCGTGGAAGGCCGCCTATGTGCAGCCGTCCCGCCGCCCCAAGGATGGCCGCTATGGCGAAAACCCCAACCGATTGCAGCATTACTATCAATATCAGGTTATCCTGAAACCAAACCCGTCCAACTTGCAAGAGTTGTATCTTGGCTCGCTCGCGGCCATCGGCGTGGACCCGCTGCTGCATGATATTCGCTTTGTGGAGGATGACTGGGCAAGCCCGACGCTGGGCGCGTGGGGTCTTGGTTGGGAATGCTGGTGCGATGGCATGGAAGTCTCGCAGTTCACTTACTTTCAGCAAGTCTGCGGCATTGAATGCGCACCTGTCGCTGGCGAACTGACCTATGGGTTGGAGCGTCTGGCCATGTATGTGCAGGGCGTGGACAATGTATATGACCTCAATTTCAACGGCCTTGAGGGCGATGAAAAAGTGACCTACGGCGATGTATTTTTGCAAGCCGAGCAGGAATATTCACGTCATAATTTTGAACATGCCAATACGGAAAAACTGCTACGTCATTTTGAGGATGCAGTAACCGAATGCCAAGCGCTGCTTGATGCCGGCGCAAACCGCCCGGACGGCAAGCCACACCAAATGGTGCTGCCAGCCTACGATCAGTGCATCAAGGCTTCTCATGCGTTCAACCTTCTGGATGCGCGCGGCGTAATTTCTGTGACGGAGAGGCAAGCCTATATCTTCCGCGTGCGTGACCTAGCCGTGGCCTGCGGCGAGGCGTTTATGCAGACCGAGGCCGGTGGGTTTTCTAACGCCGCATAAGCACATAGTGTTCAATAGGCTGTGGCTGGTAATCCAAATGAATTGGCGTAGCGTGGTGTCGTAACCAAACGGGGGAGCCACGTCATGACCAAAGGTGCAGTTGCCGGACGCCAGCCGATGCCAGTCGATGTTGAAGCCGGAAAAGACTATTATTGGTGCGCCTGCGGGCAATCCAAAAACCAACCATTTTGCGATGGATCGCACAAGGGATCAGAGTTTTCTCCGATGAAGTGGTCGGCAGAAGCAAGCGGAACCAAGTGGTTTTGCGCCTGTAAGCAAACCAACGCTACGCCATTCTGTGACGGCAGCCACAAGGCTTTGCCCACTGCATGATCGCTTAGGTACGGCACAATAGCGGAACTTTGGTGATTGCGCTGGTGACAAGCTTACACTGACTTGCTAAGGCGCAGCCTTAAATAGCCGATGCGAGAAACCATGCCAGACCTGCTCATAGAACTTCGTTCCGAGGAAATTCCTGCCCGTATGCAGCGCAAGGCTGCGGGGGATTTGAAAAAGCTGTTGACGGATGCGCTGGTCGAAGCGGGGCTGACCTATGAGGCCGCGCGCGAATATTGGACACCGCGCCGCTTGGCCTTGGATATTCGCGGGCTTTCCGTGCGCTCCAACGACGTGCATGAAGAACGCAAGGGCCCGAGCACCAGCGCACCGGAAGGCGCAATCCAAGGCTTTTTGCGCGGGGCGGGACTTACTGATATTGGCCAAGCGCATGTGCATACGGACCCTAAAAAGGGTGCGTTTTATGTGGCTCACATTGTGAAGCCGGGCCGTGGTGCGGCTGAGGTTATTGCGGAAGCAATGCCGAAAATTATCCGCGAATTTCCCTGGCCAAAATCCATGCGCTGGGGCAAGGCTTCGGCAACCGCCGGTTCGCTAAAATGGGTGCGCCCACTGCAATCCATCATCTGCTTGTTGGGCAGCGAGGGCATGGAGCCTGAGATTGTGCCGTTTGAAGTGGGCGGCATTGCCGCTAGCAATGTCACTTATGGCCATCGTTTCCACGCGCCCGCGGCTATTACAGTGAAGCGGTTTGATGATTATGTGACCTCGCTGGACAGAGCCAAAGTGGTGCTAGATGCAGACCGCCGCAAGGAGATTATCCTTGCCGATGCACGCAATACGGCCTTTGCTTCCGGTCTAGAACTGGTGGAAGACGAGGCGCTGCTGGAGGAAGTTTCCGGCCTTGTGGAATGGCCTGTCGTGTTGATGGGTGCGTTTGAAGAAGAGTATCTGGCGATACCGGGCGAGGTTATTCGTCTTACTATCAAGACCAACCAGAAATGCTTCGTAACGCGCGGCAAGGATGGCAATTTATCTAATAAATTCATTCTGGTAGCCAATATTGAAGCCAGCGATGGCGGCAAGGAAATCATCCACGGCAACGGCAAAGTCGTGCGTGCGCGGCTGTCTGATGCGGTACATTTCTGGAAGACCGATCAGGCCAATGTGCCGGATTTGGACCAGCTAACTGACTCTGCCGCGAAGTTTGGTTTGGACCTTGCAAAGCCGCTGGACCAGCGCATGGCGCGGCTGGATCATTTGAATGTGACGTTCCACGCAAAGCTCGGTAGCCAAGGCGAGCGCGTCCTGCGCATCGCGAAACTAGCTGAGGAATTGGCGCCTCTGGTTGGCGCGGATGCGGGCGATGCCCACCGCGCTGCCGTCTTGGCCAAGGCCGACCTCCAGTCCGAAATGGTCGGCGAATTTCCTGAACTCCAAGGCCTGATGGGCCGCAAATATGCAGCGATGCAGGGCGAAAACCCATCCGTCTGCGCGGCCATCGAAGACCATTGGAAGCCGCAGGGCCCGGCAGACCGCGTGCCGTCTGATCCAGTGGCGATAGCCGTGGCGCTGGCCGATAAGTTATATACATTGATGAACTTTTGGGTGATCAACGAGAAGCCAACAGGCTCAAAAGACCCTTACGCCCTTCGTCGGGGTGCCCTCGGGGTCATTAAAACAATCCTCGAAGGCAACATTAGGCTAGAACTAGCTGACTGGTTGTTTGCTGCTATGGACATTAGCCTATGGGATAAGGATGACGCTGGGTCCGAAATAGAGAAGTTATTGATTGCCTCCAACATTGTTGGTGGGCAAAATATTTCTGAAAAGTATGTTGATGCAGCTTGGTCGGCATACATTGATCCGAAGCGTAAGGAGGCGATATTGCAGGCGTCTGTTGGACGCGTGAAAGACCTCCTCGCCTTCTTCCACGCCCGCCTCAAAGTCTACCTCCGCGAGCAAGGCGCTCGCCACGATCTCATTGACGCCGTGATTACGCCGGAAGCTGATGATCTGTTGCAGATCGCCCGCAAAGTTGAGGCGCTTTCGGCCTATATCAACTCCGAGGACGGCCAGAACCTTGTGGCGGGCACGAAGCGGGCGGCTAATATTTTGGCGGCTGAGGAGAAGAAGGGCACGAAAATCGAAAATGTCATCGACGTGCGCCTGTTCAAAGAGCCGGTGGAAACCGCGTTGTTTGAAGCGCTGAATGATGCCACTTACAAGGCAGGTCTTGCTGTGGACAGGGAAGATTTCGCCGGCGCGATGATGGAGCTTTCCAAGCTGCGCACGCCTGTGGATGCCTTCCTTGAAGGCGTGCAGGTCAATGATCCGGATGCGGCCATCAAGGCAAACCGTTTGGCGCTGCTTAATGATATGAAAAAGGCGACCTTGCGGGTCGCCGATTTCTCGAAAATTGTAAGTTAATCAATTACATAGGTCTGTAATTACATGGGCTTGCTTGGGTCCGGCGCGGTTGGCGTTGTCGGGGCAACCGGTGCCGGTGCGACTGGCGCTGGCGCTACCTGTGCAGGTGCAGGTGTAGCAGGTGCCGGTGTAGCTGGCGTTGGCGCTGCGGGCGCCGGTGTTGCCGCTGCATCAGGCTTGGCAGTGTCCGCAGGTTTTGCGGCAGCCGTCTCCTTAGGCGCTTCCGGTGTACCATTATCAACGCTTGGGCGCATAATTATTGGCATATGTGTTGGCATACCGTAACTATCGACCAGCGCAGCATTGCCATCATTGGAAGCCTCTTCAACAACCGGTTCATCCGTGCCGCAGGCATTGTCCGCGCATGGGTCTGGATCACCAAGATAGACAATCGAACTAACGTCCGATTTGGGCGTATCGCCAAGCACCAGAACAGAGCTGGCAAGCGCCGTAGTTGAGAACAGGCCGCCAACCAAAAGGCCAAGCGCCAGCATCTTAAAATGGTTCATAAGGCTCTCCCGCCCGTTTAACTGTTGACGCACATTAGCAAAGATACATTTCAGTCCGTTTGAAATGGTCGATACAATTTTAATGAATTCCGTGCCTTTGCTTGCCGCGCTGGTTCGGGCGTTGTAGGTGGAAATAGCTGGTCGAGATTGATACGGAAACGATACGTAAGTGGTACGGAAGTGATACGCAAAGCGGACGAAGATGGTGTGAAAGCCGCACGGGCGCTGCTCGAAGCGGGGCAGCTTGTCGCCGTGCCGACGGAGACTGTTTACGGTCTGGCGGCAGATGCCACCAACGGGCTGGCGGTTGCCAAAATTTATGAGACCAAAGGCCGCCCGTCGTTCAACCCGCTTATATGTCACGTGTCTGATATGGCGATGGTGGAGCGCATTGCGGTGTTTGATGATGTCAGCCAAAAGCTGGCGGAGGCGTTTTGGCCCGGCGCGCTGACGCTGGTTTTACCGCTGGCCGCGAACTCCGGCATCGCGTCGCTGGTCACGGCCGGACTTGCCACCATCGGCGTGCGTATGCCGCAGGGGCCGACGCGCGAACTCATCGCCCAGCTCGGTCGCCCGCTGGCCGCACCAAGCGCCAACTCATCCGGCAAGATTAGTGCGACCTCGGCGCAGGCTGTGGAAGCGGATTTGGGCGCTAAGATTGAGCTGATATTGGATGGCGGGGCCTCGCCTGTCGGCGTTGAATCTACCATCATTAAAGTCGAGAATGGCGTGGTAACAATGCTGCGCCCCGGCGGCATTGCCGCGGAAGAGATTGAGGCGGTGCTGGATTTTGCTCTGGCGCGGGCGGACCAGCGGGCGGCGATTGAAGCGCCGGGAATGCTGGCCTCGCATTATGCGCCGCGCGCCAAAGTGCGGCTGGATGCGGTGCGCATTTTGCCGGGCGAAGCGTTGCTGGCATTCGGCCCGCGACGATTTTGCGGCGTTGAAAATGCGTTGGCGGTGCTTAACTTATCGCCGACTGGCGATGTGAACGAGGCGGCGGCGAACCTGTTTGCTTATTTGAACCGTCTGGACCAGAGCGGCGCAAGCATGATCGCCGTGGAGCCAATAACCATGAGCGGCCTGGGCGAAGCGATTAACGACCGATTGATGCGCGCGGCCGCGCCGAGAGACGTGAATTGGGATGAGATATGAGCCTAAATCAAGATTTACTCGAACAGTTTTGCGCCATTGTTGGTGCAGACAACGCGTTGATTGCGTCACTGGATATTGCGCCGCATTTGACCGAAAATCGCGACCTGTATCATGGACTGTCATCGCTGGTTTTGAAGCCAAAGACGGTGGATGAAGTGGCTGCGATTATGAAGCTGGCCAGCGAAACGGGAACGCCCATCGTGCCGCAAGGTGGCAACACGGGGCTAGTCGGCGCGCAAACGCCGGATAGGTCAGGTACGGCAATTATTCTCTCGCTCGCCCGCATGAACCAAATCCGCGATGTGGATGCGACTGGCAACACGATGGTGGTGGAAGCGGGCGTGGTGCTGAAGACCATTCAGGATGCGGCGGACAAGATTGACCGCCTGTTTCCGCTGTCGCTGGGGTCAGAAGGCTCTTGCATGATTGGCGGCAATCTGTCGTCTAATGCGGGCGGCACGGCGGTGCTGGCCTATGGCAATACGCGCGAATTATGTTTGGGCCTCGAAGTGGTGTTGCCGACAGGCGAGATCATGCGCGGGCTGAAGCGGCTCGCCAAGGACAATACAGGCTATGATTTGCGCGATCTTTTCATCGGCGCGGAAGGTACGCTGGGCGTTATCACCGCGGCGGTGCTGAAACTATTTCCGAAACCCAAGGGCAGGGCGGTAGCTTTTGTAGGCACGGAAAGTCCGGATAAGGCGCTGGCGCTTTTGAATGCCGCCAAGGCGAGCGGCACGCTTACGGGCTTTGAACTCATCGCCCGTATAGGCATGGAGTTTGCGGTGCGTCACATCGAAGGCGCGCGAGACCCGCTGGCCCAGCCGCACAATTGGTATGTGCTGGTTGAGTTTTCCTCGCCGCGCTCGAATGAGGATGCGCATCACGGAATGGAAGAATTTTTGACCACTGCGCTCGAAACCGGTGATGCCGATGACGCCGTGATTGCTGCTTCGCTGGCGCAGGGCGACGCATTCTGGCACTTGCGCGAGAATTTATCTTGGGCGCAAAAGCCGGAAGGTGGCTCTATCAAGCATGATATTTCTGTGCCCGTTGCGCGGATACCTACTTTCCTTCGTGAGGCGAATGCGGCTGTTGAAGCGCTGATACCGTGCGTTCGGTTCTGCACGTTCGGCCACATGGGTGACGGGAACTTGCACTATAATATCTCACAGCCAGTGGGCGCGGATAAGGCTGCCTATCTTGACCGCTGGCACGAGGTAAACGCGCTGGTGCATGATATTGTGGATAAATATGACGGTTCGATTTCTGCCGAGCATGGCATTGGCCAGCTAAAGCGCGATGAGTTGAAGCGGTTTAAGGATAAGACGGCACTGGACTTGATGGGCCGGATTAAAGCTGCGTTTGACCCTGCGGGGGTGATGAACCCGGGTAAGGTTTTGTAAGTCTCGCTCTTTGTCTTCTCCCCATTTCTTCAATGGGGAAAAGGTGGCGCGTAGCGCCGGATGAGGGGCGGTAGTCGATCAAAAGCCCGCAAGTCTCCACAACATCAAGCCTAAGCCTACCAGCGAGCCGACCCACAACCCGGTGCGGACGTAATTAATGCCGAACAAATAGCACGGCAAATAGGCGATGCGGCAGATGATCCAGATGGTTGCGCCGATGCCGCCGGTGTGGCTGGTGGCGACCAATGCTAAATCTACCGCTGCAAATGGTGCAAAATTTTCTGTAAAATTTTCTAACGCGCGGCTGGCGCGGCCATAGGTCAGACCCTTAACCGGCAAGAAAGTATCACGCGGGCTGAAGAGATAGGCGTCTCCAAACTCGCCCTTGGCCGACACAGCTTGGATGAGCACATGGGCATACCACAGCAGTATTGCCAGCTCTAAACACAGTAATTCGCTCATTTTAGTCCCTCCATGGCAGTAATTTCCGCGATTCAATGGGTGGACTGTGCCTTGGAACGGGGTGAAGTGCAAGGCGCGGAAATCTTCAAAACCTAACGCCTGTTCACCTGTATTGACAGTCTATGACCGGCAACCTGTGCTGGTTTCCTTTTGCTAACCAATCTCAAAAGCAGT
>JAYTVD010000076.1:0-6373 GCA_043744175.1 Phyllobacteriaceae bacterium | reverse complement strand
CGCAAGCGCAAGGATCATGAGGTGGATGCGGTTTTGCTCGAATGCCATTTGCTGGCGATTTATTCTGGCGAGCGGCAGGATAGTTCGTGAGGGTTTATCGAATTTGAAAGTTTGTGGCGCTAGGTCCCGTGGGAACCGGCGGGCTTTCGCGCGGGCTGTCTTCTAAGTGTCCGGCAAAGCATCACTTCAATCAGCCTAACCTTCGACCAAATCCAAAACGTTCTTGTTAGCTTGAATTGTCGATGCCTTTAAGCGCATGAAAATAGTGGGTTGGCCTTGCTTTTCACAATACAAACAAGGCAAAAGCAGCAATCAACATGGAATTAACAAAGCCGTGTATCGACGAAATAATGAATGGACGCACTGAAATGGATAGAGCCACACAAAAACTAATCAAGCGCCTCGCCATTGCAATTCCGCTTGTGGCACTGGCGCTATATTTGATTCCTTGGGTTTTTGCATTTTTTGCCGTGACTGGTCTTATCGATGTGATGCGCAACAAGGGCAAAACGCCTTTGATGTTTAACCGCTATTTTTTCGGCAACGGCATTCCGACTTGGCTTTTGTCGCCATTCAATTTGTTCGTAGATTTGCTCAGCTATCGCAATCCAGGCATTTATACATTGAACGATTTTCCGCCTCCGTACCGTGATGAAATCAACGGCGTTCTAGATATATTTAAGGCGCGTCGCGATGAGATTATTGCCGAAATTGATACGAAGTTTGAAGCTGGCCGTCGCGGCATGTATGTTTATCGCTGGTATGGCAAGCCGTTCATAGACAATGTACCGGAGTTCAACAAGGACTTCAAATATGTCAAAACCATCGCCGTCTCGGTTTTTAGCGGCAAGGAATCGACGACTTGGCACTATGGTCCCATCCGGCTTTCGCTGCGATTGCTCCTGAATTTACGACCTGCTGATACCGACCGCGTGTTCATTGAGTGCAACGGCGTACAGCATCGCTGGCGTGACAATCCACTTTATATCTTTGATGATACGCTGTTCCATCGCTCGGTAAATGAGCATGACGGCCGCCGCTACAACGTCTTTATGGATGTCATTCGTCCCTCGCCATTTCCAACCTTGATTGCCGCAATGTTGTCAGTCGTTTCAGTTAGCGTGGAGCGCATCAACGCTATGTTCTACAAGAATTGGACCATGATTAGCGGTACGAAGAAGAAATAAGCTATGTTCCAAATTCTCTTAGTGGCAATCGGTGGCGGCATTGGCGCATCACTGCGCTATATCGCAAATGTTGGCGCGCTGAGGTTGCTAGGGGTAAACGCTCTTTGGGGTACAGCCGCCATCAATATTTTGGGCTCATTCGTCATGGGACTATTCATTGAATTACTCGCCCGCCGCTATGGCGGTTCGCTGGAATTGCGCCTGTTTGTGGCTACCGGCATCTTAGGCGGCTTTACGACTTTTTCGGCGTTTTCGCTCGATTTTGCGGTGTTGTTCGAACGAGGAGATCTCACTCAAGCCTTTAGCTATGCGGCAATCAGCGTGATTATCTCAATTGCAGCACTGTTTGCGGGATTATACCTCGCCAGAGCGTTCGCGTGATGCTATCGCCAAGCGCGAATGAATGGATGAATTATGGCTGGCGTCGAACTTAAAATCGTAACTCAAGATGAAGCCGGAATGCGGCTGGACCGGTGGTTCAAGGTGCATTTTCCTGGCCTCGGCTTTGGGCCTTTGCAAAAGCTACTGCGCTCCGGCCAGGTTCGCATAGACGGTGGCCGTGCAAAATCGGAAACCCGCGTTGTCGTTGGTCAGTCCATTCGCATCCCGCCAATGAATGTTGATGAGGCTAAATCCGGCCCACTAACTGGCAAGACAATACGTGGTCAGGAAGATGGCGACGTTCTGCGCCAAATGCTACTCTATGAAGATGACAAGGTTTACGTCTTCAACAAACCCTCTGGACTAGCAGTGCAGGGCGGTTCCGGCGTTGTGCGTAATGTTGACGATATGCTGGAGGCGTGGCGCAACAAAAAGGGTGAAAAGCCTCGGCTTGTCCATCGTATCGACCGCGATACTTCGGGTGTTCTCGTCGTTGCCCGCACACGCGGCGCTGCGCAAAGCCTGACTAAGGCCTTTCGCGACCGCGTAACCGGCAAGACTTATTGGGCACTGGTTAAAGGCGTGCCGCCAAAGCGCGAGGGCAAGATTTCCTCTTGGCTCGTCAAGGAAGAGACCGAAGATGGTGATCGTATGCGTGTTGCCACTCATGGTGAGCGCGGTGCCGATCATGCGATTACCAACTATCGGGTCATCGAAACGGCCGGCCAGCGCGTCACGTGGATGGAGCTTTCGCCTCACACTGGTCGTACCCATCAATTGCGCGTTCACATGTTAAACTTGGGCTGCCCAATTCTTGGTGACCCCAAATATTTTGAGAGCGACAAGAACTGGGAATTACCGGGCGGTATGCAAAACCGCCTGCATCTTCACGCACGGCGTATTGTCATTCCTCATCCAGATGGCGGCGATATTGATGTCTCTGCGCCGCTGCCGCCGCACATGGTGCAATCATGGAATTTGCTGGGCTTTGAAGAAGCAGATGGTACTGAATGAGCCAGCCGCAGGCCATTGAACGGCACACACATTTGGACGCCTTCTCTGTAACAACAATGCTGGTGTTGACCGTTATCTGGGGTTTGAACACGGTCCTTTCAAAAGTGTCGATGATGGGGTTCAATCCGGTCCTCATGAATCTGCTTCGTTCGACGATTGCGATGACAGCAATTCTTATTTGGTGTTACTGGCGCGGCATCGCCGTTTTTTCCCGGGACGGTTCGTTAAAAGCAGGTCTCATTGTAGGCGCGCTGTTTGGCATTGAATTTGTGTTGATCTATGCGGGCCTCGATTTAACCAGCGCTTCTCGTTGCATCTTGATGACCAACACCATGCCTTTTTTCGTGATGATTGGCGCGCATTTCTGGCTTGGCGAGCGCATCACACGGGGCAAATTCGCTGGAATTATTGTTGCCTTTGTTGGCGTGGCCGTGGTGTTTTTGGATAAGCTGAGCCTACCGTCACCCCATGCTATTTACGGCGATTTATTGAGTCTGCTCGGCGGTCTGGCATGGGCAGCCACCACACTCGGTATTCGAAAGCTTGGCCTCACAAAAATCGCTCCAGAAAAGACACTGCTCTATCAATTGGCAGGAGCCATCGTTGTTGCCTTGCCGTTCTTGCCACTTTCCGGAGCCTTGTTTCGCAATGTCACTTGGCTACCCCTCACGAGCCTTTTGTTCCAAGCGCTCGTCGTGGTTGCCATCACTTATGTTGTCTGGTTCTGGATGGTTGCGCGCTATCCTGCAACGGGATTGACAGTTTTCACCTTTTTATCGCCTGTATTTGGCGTCATGTTCGGCGGGTTACTTCTGGGCGAACCAATGTCATTCGGCTTGTTTGCAGGCCTCGGCTTGGTGGTTCTGGGGCTAATTTTAGTCAATGATGGATTTCGCAGGCGGGTGATATGACGAAAAAATTGGTGCTGTTTGATTGCGATGGCACGATTGTCGACAGTGTAGGCATAATACATGGCGCTATGGAGCGCACGTTCGCTGAGGCCGGACACAATGTGCCGCACGAATCTGCGACTCGATCGATCATTGGCCTCACATTGGATATCGCCATCGCGCGGATTATCGGAAAACCAGTTGATGCCGAAGTCCTTAAAATGACGGAGCGCTACAAGGCGCATTTTCATAAAATCCGCGCCAAACCGGGCTTTCACGAGCCGTTGTTTGATGGAATGGCCGAGTTAGTGGTTGATTTGGCTAACCGTAATGATGTTGTGCTCGGCTTGGTTACAGGTAAAAGCCAGCGCGGCGTCGGTTTAGTGTTCGATACGCATGGCTTTCACGACCACTTTGTGACAATCCGCACCGCTGACGATTGCCCGTCCAAGCCACATCCGGCGATGGTACTAGAATGTTGCGCCGAAACTGGTTTCGCGCCCGCCGACTGCGTCGTTATCGGTGACTCCATTTACGACATGCAAATGGCGAAAGCCGCTGGGGCAGGTGCTATCGGCGTGGCTTGGGGCTATAATGATGTGCATTTGCTTCGCGAAGGTGGCGCGGATGACATTGCTCACAATATCGGTGAGTTAAGAGTTTTGTTGGAGCAGTTCTATGGTTGATATTCTTTCTGATTTTGACATTCGCGCCTTGCTATCCGACCCGGACCCCGTAAAGCGCGCGCAAAAGCAGATGAAAACGCCGATGGTTAAGCGTTTTTACAAGGATGTCACAGTCGGCCAGCAGGGCGGTGAATATGTTATTTTGCTCGATGGTCGCCCGCTGAAAACGCCAGCAAAAAAGCTATTTTCATTTCCCACGCACGCCGCAGCCGCGCTTGTAGCAGCAGAATATGATGCGCAATTGGTCGAGATTAATCCCGCCAAAATGCAAATGACGCGGCTAGCCAATACCGCTGTTGATGGTGTGACGAGCGAGCTTGATGCCGTCATAGCTGACATGCAGAAATTCGCAGGTAGTGATCTTCTTTGTTACCGTTCGCAAGGGCCTGAGCGGCTGGTGGATCGACAAGCAGCAAGCTGGGATCGTTATTTGCACTGGTCCAAATCAGCGCTGGGTGCGGCGTTCAAAACTACCGCAGGCGTTATGCCGATTGAGCAAGACAGCCAAGCCGTTGCGGCTATCGGCGCGGCATTGCGCAAGTTCGCCCATCCGCTCGCTATCGCATCATTGCATCAAATGACGTCGCTGACAGGTTCAGTCATTCTGGCACTAGCGGTGGGTATGCGCGAAGTCACGGCCACCGAGGCGTGGACCGCCGCGCATGTTGACGAGGATTGGGGCCTCGAAATGTGGGGTGCTGATGATGACGCGGCTGCACGTAAAGCCTATCGGTGGCTGGATATGGAAGCAGCCGACAAAATGCTAAAGGCGGTTCAGTAAAGTCCACTAACATCTTGCAAATAAAGAAAACCCCGGTGTCGCCACCGGGGTTTTCTTGTTCAAATCAGGTGCTTACACCGAGTAGTACATGTCATATTCGACTGGATGCGGTGTCATTTCGAAACGCATCACTTCGGCCATCTTCAATTCGATGAAGGCGTCAATCATGGCATCGTCAAACACGCCGCCGGCTGTCAAGAACGCACGGTCCTTGTCAAGGCTGGCAAGCGCTTCGCGGAGCGAACCACATACGGTTGGGATCTTCTTGAGTTCCTTTGGTGGCAGATCGTAAAGATCCTTGTCCATAGGTTGGCCAGGATGGATTTTGTTCTTGATGCCATCAAGACCAGCCATCAACAGAGCCGAGAATGCGAGGTATGGGTTTGCACCCGGATCTGGGAACCGAACTTCAACACGACGGGACTTTGGACCCACGCCATGTGGAATACGGCAAGAAGCGGAACGGTTACGGGCAGAATATGCCAGCAAAACTGGAGCTTCGTAGCCTGGAACCAAACGCTTGTAGGAGTTTGTCAAAGGATTGGTGAAGGCATTACATGCCTTGGCATGCTTGATAACGCCGCCGATGAAGTACAAGCAGTTTTCTGAAAGACCGGCATATTGATCGCCAGCGAACGTTGGCTTGCCGCCCTTCCAGATCGAGAAGTGCAAGTGCATGCCCGAACCATTGTCACCGAAAATTGGCTTTGGCATGAAGGTTGCAGTCTTGCCATAAGCATTGGCAACTTGGTGCACAACATACTTGTAAATCTGCATCTTATCGGCATTGCGAACCAATGTGTCGAACTTCACACCGAGCTCGTGCTGCGCGGCGGCAACTTCATGGTGATGCTTTTCGACAGTTACGCCCATGTCCGACAAAACGGTCAGCATTTCTGAGCGCATATCCTGGCAAGAATCCACTGGTGGTACAGGGAAATAGCCGCCCTTTACGCGTGGACGATGGCCAAGGTTGCCGGTTTCATAATCAGTGTCGTCGTTTGACGGCAATTCGTTGGAATCCACCTTGAAACCAGTATTGTAAGGATCAGCCTTGAACTTCACATCATCAAAAATGAAGAATTCAGCTTCAGGTCCAACAAATACTGTGTCGCCAATTCCGAGTGTCTTCATGTAGGCTTCAGCAGCCTTGGCAATGCCGCGCGGGTCGCGGTCATATTTCTGGCCGGAGAGCGGCTCAAGAATATCGCACATGATAACCATGGTCGATTGCGCGAAGAAGGGGTCCATATGGACTGTTTCTGGATCAGGCATCAACACCATGTCGGATTCATTGATGGCCTTCCAGCCAGCGATGGATGAACCATCGAACATGACACCATCGGTGAACATGTCTTCATCAACGCAAACTACGTCCATGGTTACATGGTGCATCTTGCCTTTTGGATCGGTGAAGCGAAGGTCCACGAACTT
>JAYTVD010000075.1:0-24651 GCA_043744175.1 Phyllobacteriaceae bacterium | reverse complement strand
GACGGACGAATTGGAAAAGGCAGGCGTTCCGCTTGTGCCTTTCGGGAACAAGACGGGTGAGGCGCTTAATAAGATTTCCCCTGAACTTGCTGCGGATTGGGAAAAGCGCGGCATGATTATCGGGCAAGAGATCGATAATGGCAGCGGTATGCAAAGGGATCTCATTCCGGTTTGGACGCTGAAATCCGCCTATTATTGGAAGACAATATTTCCTGCCGGTAAGGATGTCGCGGTAAGCCACCGCTATAAGTCTGGCACCGGGGGTACTGTGGCCGTGACATTCTTGGATGATGATCCTGCCAATACCACGCAGGCTGAATATAAGCAGAAATACTGTGTTGATGATGATTTGATAAAATCGCTGCGCAAGGCCGAGGACGCGCGCCGTGCCGCTGGCGGCTACGCGGCATTCTTTGAAAATTGGGTGGGCTATATATTGACGACTGGCAATAATTGGTCCGGCCCAATAGGGCATTTCACGCTGACCATTGATAAGGGCGATCCTGCAAATCTGGTGAGTTTTTGTGGCGAGGGCGTGAAGAAAACCGGACCGACGACATTCCAGATGACCAAGGAAGATTTTTATCCGGATAAGGACTTGGAAATTTTGTTTCTCACGGCTGTTAAAGACCAATGAGCATAGTGAGCGCGCCTACAATCACGCTTGTTGTAGCGGTTGCCAGCAATGGTGTGATTGGCAGCGATGGCGGGATGCCGTGGAAGCTATCGGGTGATTTGAAGCGCTTTAAGGCTGACACGATGGGGCGGCCAGTGGTTATGGGCCGCAAGACATGGGCCGCTATTGGCAAGGCGCTACCGGGGCGGGATAATATCGTGATTACCCGCGATGTTGGGTTCAAGGCTGAGGGGGCACTTGTGACCTCCGGTATTTCATCCGCGATGTTGCTGGCCGAGGTGATGGCACAGCGGCGTGGCGCAGACGATATTGCTATTATTGGAGGCGGCGAAATCTATCGGCAGATGTTTGATAGGGCTGACAGGCTGATCGTGACGCATGTTGACGGCGTGCTCGAGGGCGACACTGTATTTCCGGAAATCTCCAGTGAGACGTGGCAGGAAATGCAAAGCGAAGCGTTTCCGGCGGGCGAAAAGGACAGCCATGCCACGCGGCGTGTGGTTTATCAGCGCAAACGCTAACCAAACCAGCGAACAGGTGTGGGTATTTGTCACTTGCCGTTGAATAGTCCGGCCTAGCTTCCTATAACTGTAACTGAACGTGAATTTCAGATGTGCCGCGCATTTCGCGCTTAGAAAGGTCAACAATGCCTTGGAATAACCAGAACGACGGCGGTGGCCCGTGGAAGCCTTCGGATAAGAACGAACCGAACAAGGGCGGACCATGGGGACAGGGGCCGAAGGGCCCGCGCGGTGGCGGACCGGGCACGCCGCCTGATTTGGAAGAATTGTTGCGTCGAGGTCAAGATAAGCTGCGCCAAGCGCTGCCTGGCGGCGGCGGGGCTAATCCGGTATTCTTCGGGCTGGCGGCTGTTGGTGTTTTGGCGCTGGTGCTTAGCCAAGCATTTTATACCGTACAGCCGGATGAGCTCGGCCAAGAATTGCGTCTCGGCAAGCCGAAGGCGACCGTTTCCGAACCAGGTCTGCATCTTTTGATGTGGCCGATTGATACGGTTGAAATCGTTTCCACAACCCAGAACCGCGAGCAGATTGGCTCATCCAATGCGCCAACAGCATCCGGCCGCAAGGAAGGGCAGATGCTATCCAGCGACCAGAATGTGGTGGACGTGAATTTCACGGTTATATGGCAGGTGGCGGACCCGAAGAAGTTTCTGTTCGGTGTGGATTCGCAGCGCGACATGGTGCGCATGGTGGCAGAAAGCGCGATGCGTGAATATGTTGGCCGCGCAACAGGCGAGAGCGTTCGTACAGGACGACGCCAAGAGCTTGAAGACCAAGTGCGCACTCAGACCCAGGCCACGCTCGATAGCTATGGCGCAGGTGTGACGATTGTTGGCGTGCAGTTGGAAAAAGCTGATCCGCCTGCGGAAGTGGCTGATGCGTTTGAAGAAGTTCAGCGTGCCCAGCAGAACCAAGACCAGTTTCAGCGCGAGGCGGAAGCCTATGCTAACAAGCGCCTCGGTGAGGCGCGGGGCGAGGCATCGCGTATGCGCGAAGAGGCACAAGGTTACAAGCAAAGCGTGATTGCCGAGGCGCAAGGTCAGGCCTCGCGCTTTGTGTCAGTCTATAACGAATATGCCAAGGCCAAGGACGTGACGCGCGAGCGGCTCTATCTCGAAACGGTGGAGCAGGTGTTTGGCAAATCCCGAAAGATTGTGATGGCGCCCGGCGGGCAGGGCGTTGTGCCTTACCTTCCACTCAATGATTTGGCCGCGCCTAAAAGCGCACCGGTAGCAAAGTAAGGATGATGGATATGAACAAACTTCCTTACATTGGTGTGGCTTTGGCGTTGGTCGTCGGCCTGATTTATTCATCGCTATTCGTTGTGTCGCCCAAAGAACAGGCGCTTGTGTTGCGCTTTGGTGAAATTAAGCGGGTTATTAACGAACCGGGCCTCTATTTCAAATTACCGACGGCATTTGTTGATTCCGTGCAGTTTAGCGAGAAGCGCGTGCTGCGTGTTGAGCTGGACGATATTCGTGTGCAGGTGAAGGACGGTCGGCGTTACGTCGTTGATGCGTTCGTGGCCTACCGGATTACTGACCCGCGCAAGTTCCGTGAGACCGTGGTTGGCAGTGTTGATATGCTGAAAGACAATATGCGCACGCGCCTTGATGCTTCGCTGCGCAGTGTTTACGGGCAGCGTTCGTTTGAAGATGCGCTTTCAGATCAGCGTCTACAGATGATGCAAGAAGTGAAACGCCAATTGACACCGCAGGCATTGGTTTTGGGCGTTGATGTGGTTGATGTGCGCATTTTGCGTACGGATTTGCTGGAAGAAGTTTCCGCGCAAACGTTTGAGCGCATGAAGGCGGAACGATTGGCGGAAGCTGCTCAATTGCGTGCTTTTGGTAATCAGCAATCAACACGCATTAAGGCTGAGGCAGACCGTGAAGCGGTGGTTACTGTGGCAGAAGCGCAAAAGGATGCCGAAATTCTTCGCGGTCAAGGCGACGCCGAGCGCAACAAAGTGTTTGCCGAAGCCTATTCGCGCGACCCTGAGTTCTTCGCGTTTTACCGCTCACTTCAGGCCTATCAGACTGGCATCGCTGGCGAGGGCACAACGTTAGTGTTGTCGCCTGACTCGCCATTCTTCAAATATCTGAACAGTGCAACAGGCACGTCTGCTGCAACACCGGCAGCGCCTGCGCAATGAGCGACTTTCTAACGGCCCTCGGACTTTTGTTTGTGTTCGAGGGCCTTATTTATTGCGGCGTACCGGGCGGCGCGAAGCGAATGGCTGTGGAGGTGCTAAGACTTCCAGAGGGTACCATTCGCATTTTCGGACTGGTATCGATGGTGCTTGGGCTTGGGATTGTGTGGGTGGTGCGCGGCTGAGGCAAACACATAAGATTGATTGAATGTGCAATTGCCTTGTCGCAATGGAGCCTTAATTCTACAGCAGATTTCGCGCGAATTGATTTGGAAGAGCCCTGCGGGGTGGGAGAGACTTAGATGGCGTTGGCAATGAAGAAAACTATTTTGGGTCGGTTTGCGATCGTGGCAGGCATGTCTGCATTGATGTTGACAAGCTCGATTTCGCTGGTAGCGCCGGCTTATGCCAATGGCCCTGCCTCTGTCGCTGACCTTGCCGCCGGATTGTTGGACGCGGTGGTGAACATTTCCACATCGCAGACAATCAACGGGCCGGACGATAACGGTCCCGATAGCGAGCAGCCTTCGCCACTACCCAAAATGCCGGATGGCTCGCCATTCCAGCAATTCTTTGATGATTTTTTCAAAGACCAAGGTGGCAATAATGGTAGCCCTCAAGGTGACAATGGCGGCTCGCACAAAGTGCAGTCCCTTGGTTCCGGATTTGTTATTGACGCTGTAGAGGGCATTATCGTTACTAACAACCACGTCATTGACGGCGCGGACGACATTGAAATCAATTTTACCGACGGCAAAAAGCTTAAGGCCACGCTTATTGGCAAGGATGCGAAGACGGATTTGGCCGTGCTTAAGGTCGATGCCAGCAAGCATAAGCTGACGGCGGTCAAGTTTGGCGATTCTGAAAAAGCGCGTATTGGCGACTGGGTTATGGCAATCGGTAATCCGTTTGGCCTCGGTGGAACTGTGACTGTGGGCATTATCTCCGCACGTAACCGCGATATTCAATCCGGCCCCTATGACCGGTTTATTCAAACAGATGCGGCTATTAACAAAGGCAATTCCGGCGGACCGCTGTTTAATATGGATGGCGATGTTATTGGTATTAACTCCGCTATCATTTCGCCCTCAGGCGGCTCCATTGGCCTTGGGTTTTCGATCCCCGCAGAACTTGCAAGCGGTGTCGTGGATCAATTGCGTAAATTTGGCGAGACGCGCCGTGGTTGGCTCGGTGTGCGTATTCAGCCGGTTACCGATGATATTGCTGAAAGCCTTGGCATGGCGAATTCGGATGGTGCGTTGATTGCGGGTATCATCAAGGGTAGCCCGGTGGCTGACGGCACATTGGTCGCTGGCGACGTGGTTAAAATGTTTGATGGTAAGCCGATCAAGGATGTCCGTGACTTAACCCGCATGGTGGGTGACAGCGCTGTTGGCAAAGTTGTCGATGTCGTTATCGTTCGCAAAGGTGTTGAGCAGACAGTAAAAATTACCTTAGGCCGCCTTGAAGATGGCGAAGCTAAATTGGCTGAGAACGGTGACAAGGGCGGCGATAAGCCAGTCGTCAAGCCGGTGGATACCAAGGTGCTTGGTATGACACTGGATGATTTGACGCCGGAAAAGCGCAAGGCCGCCGGCATTGCTGAAGACATTAAAGGCGTCTTGATCTCGGCTGTGGAACCAAATTCTGCGGCGGCTGAAAAGCGCATTGAAGCTGGCGAAGTGATTACCGAAGTGGCGCAGGAGCCGGTGACAACTGCCAAGGATTTTGCCTCGCGTATTGAAAAGCTGAAAACCGAAGGCCGCAAAAATGCGTTGCTAATGGTTTCATCCAAGACTGGCGAGCTACGCTTCTTAACGCTGCGCATTGAGTAGTGTTTGGGAATTTATGAGAAAGGCCACCTAAGGGTCGCCTTTCTTGTTTCACGCTACGAAATCGGCCTTTCGATAGCCCTGCATGTATAACAACGCCGTCAAATCACAGTGGTTGATGCGATGCTTAGCTTGAGCCGCGACGGAGGGTTTGGCGTGAAGGGCGACGCCACTTCCAGCCATTTCGATCATGGCTAAATCATTGGCACCGTCACCGACAGCTATCGCGTCTTGCGTCGTGATGCCGAGGCGGGCCGAGATTGCGACCAGCGCATCGGCTTTGGCTTGCTTGCCTAGAATTGGCTCGGCAACGAGGCCGGAAAACTGATCGTTTTCTTCCAACAATATATTGGCCTGATTTTCATCAAAGCCAAGCATGGCGGCGACGGGATTGGTAAAGCAGGTGAACCCGCCGGAGACCAGCGCGGTGTAGCCGCCATTGGCTTTCATGGTGGCAATCAGCTCTTTGCCGCCGGGAGTAAGAGTTATGCGCTCGGCGATAACCTTGCCGACGACATCTGCGGACAGGCCCTTGAGCAATGCGACGCGCTCACGCAAGGCGGACTCGAACGGGATCTCGCCATTCATGGCGCGGGCTGTGATGGCGGAGACGTGGGCTTTGAGGCCGACGACATCGGCAAGTTCGTCTATACACTCTTGGCCTATCATGGTGGAGTCCATATCGGCGATGAGCAGTGTTTTGCGGCGGCTGTCGGCGTCTTGTACCACGCGATCAATCGGCAGTGCGCCAAGGGCATTATCCAGAAACTGGATAGCTTCCGCGGCGCTCATGCTATCCGCCAGAATGATATCGCAGGCGATACCATCGGCCAGCCAATAAAGCGCCGTTGCGCCAAGGGCTTGCTGTGCGCTATGCGCTAAGTCGCTGGTCAAAACAGGATTGGCGGGATTTGCGATAAGCGTGACGACTAACATGAAGAGCCTTTGAGACAATGCGCGAAAACACGACCCTGATAGCGGGACCAACTGCCAGCGGCAAGTCTGCTTATGCTGTGCAGATTGCCAAAGAGCGGGATGGCGTGGTGGTCAATGCGGATTCCATGCAGGTTTACGATGTGTTGCGCGTGTTGACGGCGCGGCCAAGCGATGAGGAAATGGGCGGTGTTGAACACCGGCTTTACGGCCATGTTCACCCTTCGCAGCTATATTCGACGGGGCGTTGGTTAGCGGATGTGGAAGCGTTGCTTGCCGACCCTGCACTGGAGGGCAGGCATTTGGTTTTTGTTGGCGGCACGGGCTTATATTTCAAGGCACTACTTGGCGGTCTGTCGCAAATGCCGGAAATTCCTGACGAGATACGTAATTACTGGCGTCAAAGGCTGGTGGATGATGGCTCGGTCTGTCTTCATGACGAATTGGCGGCCCGAGATGCTGAGACTGCGGCATGGCTAAAGCCGCAAGACGGGCAGCGCATTGTGCGTGCGATAGAGGTGTTTGAGGCGTCTGGAAAGCCTATAAGTCACTGGCAAAAACAGACCGGAAAGGCACTGATAAACGAGGTGGATTCAACCAAAATTTGCCTCGCTCCCGACCGCGAAATCCTGCGTGCAAAGATCAACAAGCGCTTCGCTTTGATGCTCAAAACCGGTGCGTTGGAAGAGGTGCGTGCGCTCAATTTGCTTGACCTTGATCCGGCACTACCAGCGATGAAAGCGATCGGAGTACGTGAAATTACAGCGTTTTTTGCAGATAAAATGACGTTTGATGAGGTAATCACGCTTTGCAGCGCCGCGACACGGCAATATGCCAAGCGGCAAATGACATGGATGCGCAATCAATTCGATGAAAGTTGGCAGCGCATTATCACCCCCTAATTCAACCGCTTGTAAGCTAGTGTTTACTATATTTATGGTATTCGGAATTCGAAGCATTTTTGCGATGATTTTCATGTCTCGTGTTAACTGCTAAGAAAGTGGCGTCGCTTACCTTAACGTCACAAAGGTGGAGCGTTGATGCGTCTTAAGTCTGTCGAAATAATGTTTATCCTGTGCTCGACGCTCGGTGCGATTGCGGCCGGATTGCTGTATTATGCGATGTCATTAAATATTCCAGATCAAGCGCCCGCACTCGAAGAAGCTGCACATGCAACAATTGGCCAGATGGTATTTGCTTCCATGGCGCTCATATCAGTATCTTTAGTCTTGGGTGTCTTTCTGATTTTCCCACAAATTCGCAATCAGACCAAAGAACAAAGCCGCTTGCAGGATATGACCGAAAAGCTTTCGGCACGTTCCGATAATATGGAGCAGGTGGCACTCACCGATGGTTTGACGGGCCTGCAAAACCGTCGTTATTTTGACGACGCGCTGGCGCAGTATTTAGACGAATTCAAGCGTATTCAAAAACCCGTTGGTTTGATCGTTCTGGATTTGGATCACTTCAAGATGGTCAATGACACTCACGGGCATGATGTGGGCGACGAAGTGTTGCGCCAAGTGTCCCAATGTTTGAAAAACTTTACGCGCTTTCACGATATTGCCGCGCGCCTTGGTGGCGAGGAATTTGCGGTTGTCGCGCCGAATATGGACGCTGACAGTCTGACAAAATTTGCCGAGCGTATCCGCCGCGCGGTTGCTGATCTTGTGATTGTATCCGGCAATGTGCATCTCAAAGTCACGACTTCAGTAGGGCTGACGATTTGGGATGGTGTCGAAGATCCAGATTCCTTCTACCGCCGCGCTGACCGTATGCTGTATCAAGCCAAGCGTCAGGGCCGCAACCGCGTGTGCGCCGCCTGATAGGGCCTGCGATTGCCCGCGACTAAGCTAGTCTCCATGTTCTCCTCACTATTTCGCTAAGCGGGCTTTTGCGTTTATGCTGTTGCAGTCTTTTGATTGCAGGAGAATTGCGTTGGACGATCGCTTTGCGAATACCCCTGAGCCGCCTTATTATGCGGTGATTTTCACGAATAAATTGTCGTCAAGCGACGAAGGCTACGAAGCGATGGGCGAGCGCATGTATGAGTTGGCGCTTGCGCAACCAGGCTGTCTTGGCGCGGAATCCACACGCGATGCGGCGCGGCTGGGCATTACCGTTTCCTATTGGAAAGACGAGGCTAGCATTGCGGTATGGAAGGCCGACGCGGCGCATTTATTCGCCCAGAAGACGGGCATCGAGCGCTGGTACGAGCATTACGAACTGCGAGTGGCCAAAGTGGAACGGGCATATAGAGGCCCGTCCGGTAGATCAGTTTGATTGGTGCTTAGCGATTGCCAAATGTCGGGCGTAGTGATGCATCGGCATCGCGTCTGCCTATACGAACATCTTCGCCGCTCTGCCAATTCGTGACTTGATCGGTATGACGGCGCAGTGGAGCCTCAGGCGCAATGCCGGTCCCGCCAAATCGCGATGTGGAACTTGGTGCGGGTTCGATGGCAGGTGCGAAGCCGATTTCCTCGTCCTTTTCCTGCTCTTTTGTCAGGCGCATGCGGTTGATCACAACATCCAGCGCGACAGCTGAGCCACCTGCGGCAAGCTTGGCTTGGTTTTCATAGATATGGCTACCTGGCAATTTTGTCTTCGGCACATTTTCGAACATCAAGCGCATGGGCGTGGCAATTGCCTCACCAAAGGCAATGGCTTCGCGGTTAGCGATGGATGACAGGAAGGCTATTGTGCTCTGTGCCGCGCCCGAAACGGCTTGGCGGATGATGTCCTTATCGCGCTCGTTGCCGAGACGCATGGCAAACACGGTGTTGCACTGAGACAAAATTGTCGAGTCCAATTCACCGGGACGCTGCGTGATAACACCGAGGAACACGCCATATTTACGGCCTTCCTTGGCAATACGCGAAATGGCTTGGCGGGTAGGGACAAAGCCTGATGAAACATCGGCGGGAATGTAACGATGCGCTTCTTCACAGACGACCAGCGTTTGGATTGTGCCCTCAGACCAAAGCGCCAGATCGAATGCCAAGCGGCAAAGGATAGAGGCGACGGAATTCACGACTTCCGAAGGGATTCCAGAAAGCTGGAACGCGCAAATAGGTTTGCCATTTTGCGGGATGCGGAAAATGTGGCGGATAATCGGATCAATGCTGTCTTCGACGGTTTTTGCGCCGAACATGAACTTGAAACGCGGGTCGTTGACAACGGAATCAATACGGTTCTTCAAGGCACGCAAATGCGGACGCTCGGCCTTGCCGTCGAGCAAGCCAATGCGCTCTTCAATCAGTGCCAAAAGCTCTATGATACGGTAAGGAACCGGTGTATCTGCGGTATACGTCGTGAATTCCTTATCGCGGCGCAGGCCGGAGCGCTCGCCACCACCCTTCTTGAAGCGAAGCTTTGCCAGCGGAATAAGATCACGCAGCGCATCAAGCTCTTCTGGCACAGCAGGACGGCCACGGAAAATGACTTCCTGAAACTCTTCCAGACGGAACATCCAGAATGGCAATTCCAAAGTTTCTGCCTCAACGGTGATGGCGTGATCTGGAAAGGCGGAGGAGAATTCATTGTGCGGATCAAGAATAAGTACGCGTATATCTGGCCGAGTTTCGACGATTTTGCGCAAAAGCAGCGTTACAGCGGTGGATTTACCAACGCCGGTGGTGCCGACAACCGCGAAGTGACGGGAAAGCAATTTATCAATATCGATGACAGCCGGGATTGATGCGTCTTGTGATAGAGCACCAATTGTCACCGTTTTCGCGCCGCTTGAGGCATAAACAGCGGCCAAATCCGCGTGGCGAATTCTGTGGGCGACGGCGCCCATATAGGGATAGCTTTTGATGCCACCAGAGAAATAGGGCGGGCTGCCCGGTTGGTCCTGCCGGATTTCACCGGTTAGTTCCACCATAATGTGCACGACGTGATCGTCGTTCGGGTTCCAGTCCGGATTTTCGGCTTTGATTTCATAAATCATGCCGACGATGCGGTTTTCACCAACGCGGATGGAGATAAGCTGGCCAACCGCCCAATAATCGTCTGATGCACCAGAGGATTTGCCGGAGATGGCTGAGATAATGGCGCGATTACCATCGCACTCGATGACATAGCCTTCGGAACGGTTGCGCTTGAACTCAACTTCACCCGTTGGTTCGGGGGCGGTGGCAGGCGCCGCGCCGATGTTCAGGCGATCTGACATGCCAAGTGCTTGCGTCAAGTCACCAAGCGCACCGTTTGCTGCTTCAATCATTACACGTCCCCATATCCCAACTAGACGCAGAGATATCTGAAATGGCTTAAATTCCGGTTCGGCAGAATGGTTAGCGCTCTGTAAAGACGGATTGCGGAACGTTGTCAGGAGCACGCGGGATGTGTGGGGATTTCTTGTGTCCACTCTCCCGTTGTTCTGCGAATTAGACTAGGGTTGAGTCTGAAGTAACGTAATGATGGTTTGCGATGAGCGCTAAAGACATAAATCTACTAACCGAAGGCGAGGCGGCTCAGGAGTTGGCAGCGCTGGCTCTAGAAATTGCACGCCATGATCGCGCCTATCATGGCAATGATGCGCCGGAAATTTCCGATGCCGATTATGATGCGCTGAGGCGGCGCAATATCGAGATTGAGGCGCGTTTTCCGCATTTAGTTCGCGAAGATTCGCCAACAAAATCAGTGGGCTATGCCGTATCGGAGAAATTTCAAAAGATAGCACACAAAGTGCCAATGTTATCGCTGGACAATGCTTTCGCCGATGGTGATGTGCAAGATTTCGTGGATAGGGTGCGGCGCTTCTTAAAGCTGGATGCGTTGTTGGAGCTTGGCATCACAGCGGAGCCAAAGATTGACGGGCTATCGCTTTCGCTGCGCTATGAGGGCGGCAGGCTGGCCTCTGCGGCAACTCGGGGCGATGGGGCAGTGGGCGAGAATGTTACCGTCAACGCGCGGACAATTGGCGATATTCCCAAAGTGCTGATTGGCGATTTTCCAGACGTGCTGGAAGTGCGCGGTGAGGTCTATATGACCCATGCGGACTTTGCGGCCTTGAACGCGCGGCATCGTTCTGAGGGCAAGGCGGAAATTGCCAACCCGCGCAATGGCGCCGCGGGATCTCTTCGGCAGCTGGATAGCGCTGTTACGGCGAGCCGCCCGTTGCGCTTTTTTGCCTATGCATGGGGCGAGGTGAGCGACATGCCTGCGACGACCCAAATGGGCATGGTGGCAGCCTTTCAGAACTTTGGCTTTAAGATCAATCCCTTAATGGTGCGAAGCACGAGTGCTGAGGACTTGCTGGCGCACTATCGCAGCATAGAAGCGCAACGTGCCAGCCTTGGCTATGACATTGATGGTGTGGTTTATAAGGTTGATGATTTGGAGCTGCAGCGTCGACTTGGCTTCGTGTCGCGCAGCCCGCGCTGGGCGATTGCCCACAAGTTTCCGGCAGAAAGGGCCACCACGATTTTGCGTGGCATCGACATTCAGGTGGGCCGTACGGGCGCACACACACCCGTAGCGCGGCTGGAGCCGGTGACGGTGGGCGGTGTCGTGGTGACAAACGCCACGCTGCATAATGCCGAAGAAATCGCCCGCCTCGGTGTGATGATTGGCGATACGGTGACGGTGCAGCGGGCGGGCGATGTTATTCCGCAAGTGCTTGGATTTGTTGCAGAAAAGCGGCCTGCTGATGCGGTTGCCTATGAGTTTCCCCATGAGTGTTCGTGCGAATTGAAGACGCCACTGGTCAATGAAGAGATCGGCGGCGGGGCGATGAGCGTGGTGCGGCGCTGCACAGGGGAGTTTGCCTGTCCGTTTCAGAGTGTTGAACATCTCAAGCAATTTGTGTCGCGGCGGGCGTTTGATATTGAGGGTCTTGGCGACAAGCAGATTGAGTTCTTCTTTAATGACGCAGATTTGCCTATTAAAAATCCTGCAGATATTTTCACCCTTGCCAAGCGCGATGCGGCTAACCTTAAGAAACTAAAGGATAAAGAAGGCTTTGGTGAAACCTCTGCAGCTAAGTTATTTGCAGCTATAGAGGTCAAGCGCAGCATTGGACTAGACCGCGTGATCTTCGGTTTGGGCATACGTCATGTGGGCGAAAGCACGGCTAAGACCTTTGCGCGCGCCTATGGCTCATTTGCTGCGTTCCATGATGCGGCGCTGAAGATTGGCGCTGGCGATGCTGCGGCGACCGAGGAAATGGACGCGCTGGACGACGTGGGGCCGGCGGTAATTGACTCAGTTTCGCGCTATTTTGGCGAAGCGCATAATCGTGCTTTGGTGGAGGCACTGGCTGCGGAATTGACCGTGGCGGACGCCGAAAAGCCGCTCTCGGATTCGCCCGTTGCCGGAAAAACCGTAGTTTTTACCGGCTCTCTGGTGCGAATGACTCGGGATGAGGCAAAAGCCATGGCTGAGCGTTTAGGCGCGAAAGTGGCGGGTTCCGTGTCCAAAAAGACGGATTTAGTGGTAGCAGGCCCGGGTGCGGGATCAAAATTGGCGGATGCGCAAAAGCATGGGGTTGAGGTGATCGATGAAGATGCTTGGTTTGTGAGGGTGGGCGCGTGACGACATTCAACGGCTTCGGCAAGCAAGCACTGCCATTTCTCAAAGCGCTAAACTTTCATCAATCCCGTGATTGGTTCAAGGAAAACAAGGGCTTATACGAGAGTGAGTTGGAAACGCCGCGCGGGGATTTGGTTGAGGCCCTGACTGAAGCTTTTGCAGCCAATGGGATTGGTCTCAAGGGCGATCGCAAAAAGTCGGTTTACCGGATTTATCGCGATGTGCGCTTTGCCAAGGATAAGAGCCCGTTTAACAAGCATGTTTCCGCACTTTTGACGCCATCTGGCGAAAAACGCGAGGATGAAGGCTCTTTTTTCATCAAAATCGGGCTGGAAGGCTGCTTTATGGCGGTCGGGTTTTATCTGGATGGACCCGACAAGTTGCGGGTGTTTCGCAACCGGATTATTACTTACCCTGATGCTTTTCGAGGACTAACGGCTGGTTTGGCCAAAGGTGGCTTGGAATTGCGCACAGACGAGGCGCTGAAACGGTTGCCGAAGGAGTTTGACGGGGTGAGCGAGCCGGACTTGATGCAGGCGGTGAAGCTCAAACATTTCTACGTGCGGGAGGATATTGACCCCGCTTTGGTGACGACGCCGAAGCTTGTGGACTTAAGCGTGGACTTTGTGAAGCGGGCGATGCCGCTGCTGGTTAGGGGCAGGGCAATCCTTGCTACGGCAGACTAAATCATCAATATTCGTTATCTTTCAATCACTTATCTGCGCCTGACTTCGTTCTGTTTTATTGGTAATTACGGTATTATGAACCCACAATTTATTGCCGGTATGCGTAAATGCGTGCCTATTTTAATCTCCACCGCCCCGTTTGGCTTGCTTTACGGGGCGATTGCGGTCGATCAAGGTCTGACTGTTTGGCAGGCCTCGCTGATGAGTCTCACGATTTATGCGGGTGCATCGCAGCTGGTGGGGATTGATCTTTTCCGCCATCATGCGGCGCCGTGGGTGGTTATTTTGTCGATTTTCATCGTGAATTCACGGCATTTGCTCTATTCAGCGGCGGTTGGAAGGCGAATTGCGCATTTTACCATGGCGCAGCAAATCATTGGATTTTTCTTTTTGATTGACCCGCAATTTGTCGAAACGGAGCGGGAGGCGGAGCGTTCCGGCACCGTTAATTTTGCTTGGTATATGGGGCTGGCATTGCCGGTTTATATCATGTGGAACATCGAATCCGTTCTTGGCGCCATATTCGGAAAGTTGATCCCTAATCCGCAGGCGATTGGGATTGACTTTCTTTTGCCGCTGTATTTTTTCGCCATGGTGATGGGCTTTCGCAAGCGGCCGCTGTGGCTGCCGGTGGTGGCAGTTTCGGGCATTGCCTCGGTAATTGCGCTAAAAACCATCGGTTCACCTTGGCATGTGACCGTGGGCGCGCTGGTAGGCGTGCTGTTTGCAGCTGTTTTTACGCGCACGGGGGACGCTAAGTGACTGAAATTTATATCATTATTTTGGTCAGCGCGGTGTTGAACTATATGACGCGCCTTGGCGGGCATTTGCTGCTTTCACGGCTTGGAACGCTCAATCCACGGCTGGAAGCGGGGCTAAACGCGGTACCGGCAGCGGTCATTACCACCATTGTTGCGCCGACTTTTTTCACTCACTCGTGGCCGGAAACTGCTGCATTGGTCATTGCGGGTGTTGCCGGGCTGCGCTTGCCGTTGCTCGGAATCTTTGGCGTCGGCTGGGCGGCAATTGTGGTATTGCGCTACCTGAACGGCGGCTGAGGAACGGTCGCGAACCGCCCAGACTGCGTACGCCGCGCACTCGAAGGTGATGCGGAATACGCACGGAAACGATGCGGAAGGCGTACGCTGCCCGCACGGCGCAGTTTTTAGCGCTGAATTTCTCGAACCAAGCGAAAACCGAGATTCGTTGGCGGTGTGCCACTTGAACAGCCGCCGGTAATGACGTCGCGCAGGAAAATAGGAATCTCGGCTTCGTGCTCGCCGGCGACAAAATAGGCAGGGCATCTGGAACCTGTTGGTTCGCTGTTGGTGCAGGTGGATGTCCACTCCCAGACGTTGCCAGCTATGTCGCGCAGGCCATTGGGAAGCGTGCCGTAATAGCCGCTGCTTTGAACGGTGCGCATCGAGGGCTTTTTGATGCCATAGTCTGCCGCCCAATAGAGGCGCGGGTCGGTGAAACGTTTCCGTGCTTCTTTGGGAAGTGCGCTTGAATAGTCGCGCGACTCAATAAGCGTGGGAAGACGCCACTGCTCCTTGGTTTTGGCGTTTAGCCAGTCAATGAACTTGGCAATGTCCATCGGATTTACATCCGTGACGGGGTAGGTGACTGCGCCGGCAGCAACTTTGATTTGGTCGGTTTGTTCGCACGCACCGTCGGCCACACATTCCATCCAAAGGGAGTAGCTGATTTCGTCGCGGCCGACTTGCAGGGCGCTGCCATCGGCGAGCGTGATTTCTGGGGCTTCAAACGGCGGGACTGCTGGCTCATGCTTGCCTTGCAGGCCAACGAAAGCGGCGGTGGCTATTGCCGCCGCCACCGTCATTTTTGTTGCACCGCTGAGGAGCATCACTTTGCCTTATGCTTGAATTGGCGCGGCTTTGGCCACTTGCATCATCAGGTCATCGTTCCATTCTCCATCTACGACCACATGGGCGGTCGCGCCGAGCAAGACGGCTTCAATGAGGTTGTGATTGACATAGGCATAGACGCCGGGCTGTTTGAACTCATAAGCCATGGCGCCAGCGGAACCACCACGGATGAACCAAGTTTCCAAATTGGTTGCGGGCATATCCGCAAAGGATCCGGTTTCCCACACGAGGTCACCATGACCGCCGATCAAATGCGGACGGGAGTCGCGGTTAGCTTGCGAATGAATGAAAAGCACTTTTTCGCCAACCTTGGCCTTCATGGCATTATCGCCGGTAAGAGAGCCTTTTTTACCGTTGAAGACGACATGGGTAGGGATGAGGCCGCGCATAACATCGAGCGTGTCGCCCATATTATCGCCTGAGCCTTCATAAACCTTGTATTTTCCCTTTTCATCGCGCGGAATATAGAAATCCTGCTCGCCGATATAATAGACCTTGTCATATTTGTAGGGTTGCCCCTTGGCATCCTTTAGTCCATCGCGTGGCAGGACCATAACCGCGCCGTTCATGCCTTGAACAACATGATAGGGAATCATGACGTCGCCGGGAGCGCAGTGATAAACGAAGACACCGGGCTTAATTGCCTTCCAGCGCAGAATTGTCTGTTCACCCGGTTGGATTTTGGTCAAAGCGCCACCGCCCAATGCGCCGGTGGAGGCGTGAAAATCAATATTATGCTCGAGCAAATTGGTGGCAGGGTTCTTCAGCTTTAGCTCAACATAGTCGCCCTCGTGGCAAACGATCAGCGGGCCGGGAACAGAGCCATTATAGGCAAATGCCCATGTTTTAGTGCCGTCGCCATCAATTTCGACCTGCTTTTCCTCAATGACTAACTCAATTTCGATGATGGATGGGCCAGTGGTGGCAACCTGCTCATGTTCAGGCGCGAAGGGCGGCGCGACCAGCTTTTGTTTCACGCGCGGGAGGCCGGACAAGTCGATTGCCGTTGCACTGGCCAAAATCGGTGCTTCCAGTGCGCTGGCGGCATCGGCTGCGGCAGTGGCGATGCCTGTGAAAAGTCCGGCGACGCCCGCTGTCAGCAAGAAGTCGCGGCGTGCCATGCGTGTTCCAATCATTTTGATCTCCTTAAGTCGGGTTCATGCGTTAATATATGTATTTAAAATACATATATTACGACGACCGACATTGATTGAGATCAAACGACTTTTCTTAAGCGAGTATCTGGCTGGAGTTGCTGCGTCGCACGGCTTCAGCTGGCTTTGAATAGTCCCGTGCCAAACATATTCATAAGCAACCCCGCGAACACAAAAAGGCTGCCGATAATGGCAGCGCCGCCGAAGGGCTCGTTTAAAAATATCACGCCGGACGCAATGCCGAAGACGGGGACGAGCAGCGCAAAGGGCGTGACGGTGGCGGCCGGATATTGATGGAGCAGCTTGTTCCATAGCCCAAAGCAAAACACGGTGGCGAGGCTTGCCAGAAACAGCACCGAGCCGATGGTGAGCCAAGACGGGTGGGTGATGGTTTGCACGATCAGGGCGCGGTCTTCCGTCAACCATGACAGGGCGAACAGTGGCAGGGGCGGGATGAGACTGGCCCAGATGATGAAGGCGAAGACATTTGTCTCGCCGGATTTTTTGGCGATGATATTGGCAATGCCCCATGTGAAAGCGGCGAGTACGCAGAGGCCGAGTGGCATGATCTCCGGCCCCGACCAGCGGCTGGCGGCGATGATGGCGATGCCGACGAAGGCGATAAGCGCGCCGATGATCTGGTTGGGCTTTGGCGTCTCGCCCATCAGCAGCGCGGCGAAGAGGATGGTGAAAAACACCTGCAACTGCATGACCAGCGAGGCAAGGCTGGCGCTGAGACCTAAATGGATGGCGACGAACAGCAGCCCGAATTTCACCACGCCCAGCGCAAAGCCAAACGAGGCGATATAGCGCCATTCCGTCTTAGGCTTCTGGATAAAAAACGCGGCGGGCAGGCCCGCGAAGAGGAAGCGCAAGCCGGTAAGCAACAGCGGCGGCACATGCGCCACGCCCACTTTGATGACCACAAAGTTAAAGCCCCAAATGGCCGTGACGAGAATGGCCAGCGCGATGTGGAGGGGTTTTAAGGGCATGGGTGCGGTTCCGTTGGTGGCAACGGTTTGGGGTAGTTTGGCGGGCTTGGCAAATTGATATTGGTGATGGGTTGGGGGTGGTGGCGTGATGGGTGCGTGTGTTGACAGGTTAGACTAAATCAGAGGACAACCTTTGAATGTATCGAATCGAATTTGAATTGTGGACTGGTTTATGAAGCGGCTATTGGTCTGGGTGGTGCGGTTGGTTGCCTTGGCGCTTATTATGTTTGTTCTGCGCACTTGCGTGTTTCCGCCCAAATATAGCTGGAACCAGAAAATTACGCTCACGGTGATGGTGGATGGCAAACTCTATTCTGGATCGTCGGTTGATAGAGTGACGTGGGTGCTTGGGAATCTAACCATCGGTGACGTGAACACTATGCGCGGTGCGTACACCAGAGGCGAGGCTGCCGCTGTTGCGTTGCCCCGCGGTCGCTATCTGTTTGCGCTTACCCCGGTAGAAAAAATGGTGTATCCGGTTGTGAACTTAATTGGTGTGCCCGGTGCTACCCGAAAGCAATACGCCGAAGATGTGAAGAACTACGGCGAGCAAGCCGAGTGGCACCAAGCGCCGCGCGAGCAGGGTGTGAAGTATGCGGCGGAAGTTGGAGGAGCGATTGAGCTTACGATCGACAAGTACAATTATCCGCAATTGGTAACGTTCACCGACCTCAATGATCCTAAATCTGTGCAACTAGTCGATCCGCTAGATTTGGCGGCAACCTTCGGCGCTGGGGTTAGTTTGCAAAGCACCAAGCTGGTGGTAACAAGTGATAGTATGACTGATGGCGTGGTGCAGAGCGTGCTGCCATGGTTGTGTGAGCAATTGAAAAATGACACTCTTTTAAATGGAGCAACAATCGTCAATGTGAAGGATGACTTGCCTTCAAGTTGGCTGTCTGCAGGTTATTTCAAGACGGGACCGTGCCAATGACGACGACTTCAAGACTTGCTGTGGTTAGCTATTTGGGTCACTGAGTCACGCAATTACCGCGGCCTAATTTCGCCAGCGTACTCCGTCGCGCTCCCTTTGTGTTGTCGAGCTTGACTATTAGGCGTTCGTCATACTCGGACACTGGGCCGAGTATCCAGTCGGCTCGATGTTAGACGTCTTTAGTGCGGAGTTCGCGGGCCCGCTTTATGAGAATTTGTCTGTGCCCATCATTCGTATTTTGGCGCTGTCTGGATACTCGGCCCGGTGGCCGAGTATGACGAACTTCGGGGTAACTCCGTATTTGACATACCGGTCGCTTGCTTGGGGAGATCTGTTAATCGCCGAACATCGGCGCTGCCCCTCATCCGGCGCTTTGCGCCACCTTCTCCCCGCAAGAGGCGGGGAGAAGTTAAAGGAGCTACTCCACCGCAAATGCCTTCGTCGCCTCTTCCAGCCAAGCTCTTGTCTGCTCGTCTACCATGGGACTGACTTCGGCGAGAACGCGGGCGTGGTAGGTGTCTAGCCAGTGTAGCTCGGCGCGGGTTAACAGGTGGGTTTCGATGAGGCGCTTGTCTATGGTGGCGAGCGTTAGGGTTTCGAACGCCATCATGGGCGCGTCGCCGCCTTCGATGGGCGTGGCTTCGGTGACTAATATCAGGTTTTCAATGCGGATGCCGTATTCGCCCGCTTTGTAGTAGCCGGGCTCGTTGGAGAGGATCATGCCTGGTTCTAAGGGCGTGATACCGACTTTGGCGATGCGCTGCGGGCCTTCGTGGACAGAGAGGTATGAGCCGACGCCGTGGCCTGTGCCGTGGGCGTAATCTAAGCCTGCGGACCATAGTGCGCTGCGGGCAAACGCATCAATATCGCAGCCGCGCGTGCCTTTGGGGAAGCGCAGCATGGAGATGGCGATCATGCCCTTGAGCACCAGCGTGAAGCGGCGGCGGTATTCATCTGACACTGTGCCGACGGGCAGGGTGCGGGTGATGTCTGTCGTGCCATCGCGATATTGGCCGCCGGAATCGAGCAGGAATAATTCGCCGGATTCGAGCTTGCGATTGCTTTCTGTCGAGACGTGGTAATGGTTCATCGCGCCGTTGGGGCCGGTGGAGGAAATGGACGGGAAGGAGACATCGAGCAGCGGCGATTGGTTGGCCTCGCCAGCGGCGACGCGAAATTCCTCGAGGCGCACGGCGGCTGTGATTTCATCGAGTGACCCTGCGGCTTGACCGTCATACCATGTGAGAAACGCGGACATGGCCGCACCATCGCGCTTGTGGGCGGCTCTTGTGCCGCGCTGTTCGGTGACGTTTTTGCGGGCGCGGGGCAGGCGGGCGGGGTCTTGCAATTCGGTGACAGTGCCGCCTGCGTCTTCGACGATTTGGCGGAATTTATCGCCTGCGAGTGCAGGGTCGAGCGCGATGGTTTGGCCGTTGGCAAGGGCGGCGAGTGTGGGTTCTAGTTCGCTTGGTGGCAGGATGTTGGCAAGCTGGGTGAGGTAGGCCTCGGTCTTCATCGGCAGCTTGCGCTTGTCAATAAACACCAGCGGCTCGCCTTCGGCTTTGACGATGGCAAAGCCCAGCGCGATGGGCGTGTGCGGCACGTCATTGCCGCGAATGTTAAACAGCCATGCTAGCGACGACGGGTCCGTCAGCACCGTGGCGCTGGCTCCTGCGGCTTTCAATGTTTGCGCCATGGCGTGGATTTTATCGCGGGCGAGCACGCCGGCATATTCCAATGTGTGGATTGAGACAGGCTCCAACGGCGCGGCGGGGCGGTCTGTCCATGCAATATCGACGAGGTTTTTGGCGACGGGAACCAGCGTGCCTTTGATCGTGGCCACGGCTTTGGTAAGCGCTTTGACTTCGGCAATTGTGTGCAGCCACGGGTCAAAGCCGATGCGCGAACCGGAGGGCATATTGGCGGGAATCCATTTGGCAGGTGGGGTTTCGATGAGGCTTTGGATGGTGAAAATTGCCGGATCAGTTTGCGCCGGGGCTTGCACCGTGTAGCGGCCATCGACGAAGAGGTGGGCCGCGTCTTTCAGGATAAGCGCGACGCCCCATGAGCCGGTGAAACCCGTGAGCCATGCCAAGCGCTCCGAGCAGGCGGCGACATATTCGCCCTGATGCTCATCCACGCGGGGAACCAGAAACCCGTCTATGTTCAGCCCATCAAACTGGGCGCGAAGTGCTACGACGCGTGGCGCTGTGCCGGACGCGCTTGCCGTGGTTTCATAGGTTTGGAACATGGTGGCCTCCTCAAATATGTGGCAAGACTAGAGTCTGCGCCCGCGCCGCGCAATGCAAAATCGTTGGGTGATTCATCTTGGACGCATCACCGTTCATGTCAACAATGTGACAAGCGACGATTCAAAAATGCATAGCTATCATGCAGTTACGCCCTACCTTTAAAGTGCGAACAACCCTAGTTTAGACACTAAGCAGTGGGAGGCTGTGGAACGACAAGGAGTTGAACAATGGCCTCGACCAAGACAAAACGTGGATTTATGCACAAGGCCGTCGATGCGATGATTGCCGGACGCACACGACAAGTAACCCATTCCGCCAATGCGAGCTTGCAGATGGTGGACACCGAGCGGTTACGCACGCTCGGCCAAAGCAAAGCCGAACTGCGCAAGCGCGGCAGTGCCTATCAACCGCTTTGACCTAAACAACCTCATCCGGAGCCAGTGCACAAGCGGCGTGCAGGTCGGTTTCGATCTGGATTGTCGGGTGATTAATATTAAACTTTGCCGCCAAATCTTGCGCCAAATGATGGATAAATTCATCACCCGGATGGCCGTTTGGAATCACCAAATGGCAGGTCATGGCTATTTCGGTGGTGCTCATGGGCCAGATGTGCAGATCGTGAATGCTGGCGACACCAGTTTGGGATTTCAGGAAATCACGCACTTTGATAGGGTCGATATGGGCGGGAACCGCGGCCATCGACATGCCAACAGATGAGCGCAGTAAGCCCCAAGTGCCCCAGATGATGACGGCGCTAATGACCAGCGACATGAGCGGATCGAGCCAAAGCCAGTTGGTCATGAGGATGATAAATCCGGCAATGACAACACCGGCTGAAACCAGTGCGTCGGATGCCATATGCAGAAACGCACCGCGAAGATTGATGTCATCCTTGGCACCAGAGGCGAACAGCCACGCTGTGATGCCGTTCACGAATATGCCAATCGTTGCGATAATCATGACAGTTTTGCCGGCGATTGGCTCGGGCGCGCCGAAGCGCTGGATAGCTTCCCATGCGATGGCACCGACGGCAACCAGCAGGAACACGGCATTAAACAGCGCAGCTAAAATGGACGAGCCGCGCAGGCCGTAAGTGAAGCGCGGTGAGGGTGCGCGCTTGACCAAGACGCTGGCGAGCCAAGCTACACCAAGCCCTAGAACGTCGCTGAGATTATGCCCCGCATCGGCAAGCAGGGCGACGGAATTTGCAAAAAAAACGTAGGCGGCCTCGATGACGACGAAGCCGGTGTTGAGCGCGATGCCTATGGCAAAAGCGCGACCAAAACTGGCAGGAGAATGGGCATGGCCGGAGCCGTGAGAATGCCTGGAATGATCACTATGGTCATGAGTATCATGGCTATGTTCCGCGTGATTGTGAGCATCATGGGCATGGTCTGTGCTCATCGGTCAGTCTCTTGGGTTGAGTTCAATCAATGTTCGTGCCGGTGATGTAAATCAGGGTAGTGCGCATGTCTATGACGCAATGGGGAATGACGGTGCAGATGCGTGTGAGGCTGCACGACTGGTCCGTTATGTTGGTGCTGGTGATGGCCATCATGAATATGGCTGTGTTCATGTTCCAGCGCTTGATGTTCATGATCGTGACCATGCTGTTCGGTAAGGTGGAGCCATAGCCCGATGCCCATGAGGACGCCAGCCAAGACCAGTTTTGTCGTCATTGGATCGCCGATAAATATCACTGACAACAAGGCCCCAATGAAGGGAGCGAGAGCGAAGTAAGCGCCGGTTCTTGCTGTCCCAAGATGGCGCAGCGCCCTAATGAAAAGAACCAAACTGATGCCAACCGTGAAAAAACCAATGATGGCGGCGGTGATACAAAATCCGAATGTTGGAAATGTATTGCCAGCCATGAGGGCTATGGCGATATTGATGCTACCCGCGACGAGCCCTTTAATCATGGCAATAATGGTCGGATCGCTGGCTGAAATATTGCGGGTGACGTTGTTGTCGATTGCCCATGCGATGCAGGCCAAGATGATCAATAGTGCGCCGTGGTCAAGCGAGAACCCGCCGCCCTGCCATGCCAAGACCAAGGCTCCGGCCAGAATTGCGCCCGCGCCGATTAGCAGGCGCCGGTCCACATTTTCGCGGAATATCAGCCACGCCATGGCCATGGTGGCGATTGACTCCACATTGAGCAAAAGCGCGCCAGTGGATGCGTTTGTCTGGTGCAGGCCTGCTAGCAATAGAAGCGGGCCAAAAACGCCACCCATAATGACGGCGATGGCGAGCCAAGGCCAATCTTTGCCGCTAAGACTGATGCTGCTTTGGGGCGGTTTCATGCTCAGTGAAATGAGGTTGTAGGCAGCTAAGCCAAGGCCTGCGCCAAGATAAAATAGCCCGGCAAGCATGAAAGGGCTGACATTTGCTAACAGTATTTTGGACAGCGGCGGACTTGCGCCAAAAAGCAATGCGGACCCCAGCGCCAGCGGCACGCCGGGCCAGAGGTGAGAATGCTGATTGCTCATGTTAAATCACCTCCGGTAATATTTTGTTCGGCCAGCCTTTAATTCAAATGCAGCGTGACCCAGCCGTTCCGCCACAGAGTCTTTCTGTGATAGAGCGCCTGCGTGCGATAAGCGGCAAGCACGCGGTCGCGCTGGGTGGCGAGGATGCCGGACAGAATGATATCGCCGCCGCGCGCCAAGTGGCGCGCCATTGCGGGTGCTAGCTGCATGAGTGGCTTGGCCAAAATATTCGCAACGATGAGATCAAACGGGGCTGACTGGTGGATTTCCTTGCGGTGAAACCCTGTTGCCGTTTCGCATGAAACGTAGGCGGCCGCTTGATTGAAAACCACATTTTCACGGGCGATGCGCGTGGCTACCGGATCAATATCCGTTGCTAGAACCGGGATTTTCGCAAGATGCGCAACGGCGATTGCCAGTACCCCGGAGCCGGTGCCAAGATCGAGCGCGTTGCGTGGTTTGCGGTTGCGCACGACCTCGGTAATCATTTCCAGACAGCCCGCTGTCGTGCCGTGGTGACCGGTGCCGAAGGCTTGGCCCGCTTCGATTTCGATCGCGATTTCACCAGAACGTGCGCAACCGCGATCATGGCTGCCATGGACGACGAAACGTCCGGCGTGAACGGGGGCTAAAATACCGAGCGAGTGGGTGACCCAATCAATATCTGGTAGCTGCTCCAAGCCCAGCGTAAGGCCGAAGAAATCTGAACCAAGCACGCCCGCCAGTCGCGTTTTAATCTCTTCCTCGTCTTCGGACTGAATGTAGATGGAGACTTCGTGAATATCGAGGTCTTCATCTGCTTCGAGAATGGAAACAGGAAGGCCGTCCTCCTCAAAAGCGCGTTCGACGATGCCGAAAATACGTTCGGCTTCAAGACGGGAGGCGGACAGGAAATAGCGGGATTGGGGCATGGGCTGATTTTACAACTTTGCGAGGCGTTTGATCTTTTCGAAGGCTGTATCTGGATTCTCACCATAAGCAATCGTGCCGTGGAATTGTCCCTTGGAATTTAGCAGGAAAACGATGGCCGTATGGTCCATTTCATAATCGCCATCGGTGCCGGGGACTTTTTTGAAATAGACATTCCATGCTTTGGCCATCGCAGCGATATCATCCAACTTGCCGGTGATGCCTGTGACGCGGTTGCTGACATTGCTGACGTAGGGGCCGAGAATTTCCGGCGTATCGCGCTCAGGGTCCACGGTGACGAAATAGCCTTGCAGATTTTTGCCGTCATCGCCGAGTTTATCCAACCAACCCTTCATTTCGAACAGCGTTGTGGGGCAAACATCGGCGCAATGCGTGAAGCCAAAAAACACCATGCTGGGGTGGCCTTGCAGCGCGGCCTCGGTGATTGGCTTGCCATTTTGATCCGTCAGAGTGAACGCGCCGCCGTAGGCAGCTTCGCTGTTTTGGCCCTTCGTCCACAAAAACGCGGCCATACCAAGCGATGCGGCAATCATCAAAAAAAGCGCGGCTAAAATGATGCGGACAGATTTTTGCATAATTATTTCCGTAACTTAAAAGCACCAAGCCAGTGCGGAGTTGCCTAGCGCCATCATTATTTGCGGGCCGTTTTCAACCCACATGGCAAAGACAAAGCCGGAGAGCACGGCAGCGGCCAGAATGGCAAGTGCCCAAATCAG
>JAYTVD010000074.1:0-25236 GCA_043744175.1 Phyllobacteriaceae bacterium | reverse complement strand
GTCGATGCAAACGACCGGATTAAAGCGACTATTGATCGCGAAAAGCTCTTTGCAGCGCAGACACCGCAGGCCTTTCCATTTGCCACAATTTTGGCGGCACACAACAAGGCCTATGAGGCGCAACGCATTGATTTTACAGATGATTGTGGGCTTGCTGAATGGGTTGGATTGCCGGTAAAAATCATCGCTGGATCGTCCGACAACATCAAAATTACGTGGAAGCGAGACATAGAATTGGCGGATCAACGGCTTTCAAACAGCTCTCATTTTCCAGATGTTCGGACTGGTAATGGCTATGATGTTCACTCATTTGTGCCTGGCGATTTCGTGACTTTGTGCGGGGTGAAAATTGCCCATAATGCCAAGTTAAATGGCCATTCCGACTCGGATGTCGCGCTCCATGCGTTGACGGATGCGCTGCTGGCCACGCGTGGCGCCGGCGACATTGGCACGCATTTCCCACCGTCTGACCCGCAATGGAAAGGCGCGGCTTCCAGCATATTTGTGCGCTATGCCGCTGATATAATTGCGAAATCTGGTGGCAAGATTGCCAATGTTGATGTGACCTTGATTTGCGAAGCGCCTAAAATCGGGCCCCACAGAGAGGCTATGGTGGCGGCTATTTCGGATATGCTGGGCATTTCTGATGACCGGATTTCCATCAAGGCGACGACAAATGAAAAACTGGGTTTCATCGGGCGCGGCGAAGGGATTGCTGCTATTGCGACGGCCAGTGTGGTTTATCCGGGAGGGCTAGTATGACCATATTGGATGCAGGAATATCTCACCAAGCCATTGAATTATATGAACTTTGTTTGAAGCATGATGTTGTTATCGCAACTGCCGAATCCTGCACGGGCGGGCTTATTGCCGCTTGTTTGACTGAAATTGCTGGATCGTCCGCGATGTTTGATCGCGGGTTTGTTACCTATTCCAACGAGGCAAAAGTGGAGATGTTGGGCGTAAAACCCGCAACTTTGGATGAATTTCGTGCGGTTTCGCGCCAAACAGCGCTGGAAATGGCGGCAGGCGCTCTAGAAAACTCCAATGCCAGCCTTTCAATAGCCGTAACGGGCATTGCCGGTCCCTCCGGTGGCACACCGGAAAAGCCAGTCGGGCTGGTTCACATCGCTGTTAATTTGGATGGCGAGGCGCTCCATCAAGAGTGCCACTTTGGGCCACTAACCCGCCACGAAATCCGGTCGGAGACCGTACGCCGCGCGCTCGAGATGAGTGCGGAAGCCGTACGGAAACGATACGGCGCGCAGAAATAGCGCTCACGAATAGTTTAGACGCGAGGTTTTCCATAAACAACGTCTGCACGATCCTCAAACGCCTTGGTGAACCGCCGGAACGCGATGTCGAACATTGAGCCCATGAGCATGCCAAGCATCCGGCTTTTGAATTCATAGTCGATGAAAAAAACCACGTTGCAGGAATTATCTCCAGTCGCAATAAAGCTCCAACGGTTGTTGAGATATTTGAACGGGCCATCCAAATAGGAAACATCAATAATGGCGGCAGCAGGGTCCAGCAGCACTTGGCTGGTGAAGGTTTCGCGGATGGCTTTATAGCCAATGGTCATGTCGGCAATCAGCAGGGTTTTGAGGTCACGCTCCTTGCGGGACTTGACGGCAAGACCATCGCACAGCGGCAGGAACTCCGGATATTTTTCAACATCGGCCACAAGCGCAAACATATCCTGCGCTTTGTGATTTACCCCTTTGGTCGTTTCGAACTTTGGCAAGGTTAGTGCCCTGCCCGCTTGGCCAAATGTGCAGCGCGCGCGATGCGCAACTTGGCGAAATCATCACCGGCATGGTGCGACGAGCGTGTCAGCGGGCTTGCGGCGACGAGATGAAAGCCCTTGGCATAGGCAACAGTCTTATAGCCTTCAAACTCTTCCGGCGTCACGAAATTCACCACGCGATGATGCTTGCGCGTGGGCTGCAAATATTGGCCGATGGTCAGAAAATCCACGTCCGCAGAGCGCAGATCATCCATAAGCTGCAGCACTTCGTTGCGCTCCTCGCCAAGCCCAACCATGATGCCGGATTTGGTGAACATGGACGGGTCCATTTCTTTCACGCGCTGCAAAAGGCGAATGGAGTGGAAATAACGCGCACCGGGGCGGACGGTAAGATAGTTGGACGGCACAGTCTCCAGATTGTGATTGAACACATCGGGCCGCGCTTTTACGACGATTTCCAATGCGCCTTCTTTGCGCAAGAAATCCGGCGTCAGAATTTCGATAGTCGTATTGGGCGATGCTTCGCGGGTGGCGGTGATGACATCGGCAAAATGCTGTGCGCCGCCGTCGGCCAGATCATCGCGGTCCACAGACGTGATGACAACATGGGACAGACCCATTTGGAACACGGCTTTGGCCACACGTTCGGCTTCGTTATTGTCGAGCGGGTCGGGCATACCGGTGCGCACATTGCAGAAGGCGCAGGCGCGTGTGCAGACCTCGCCCATAATCATAAACGTCGCGTGCTTCTTGTCCCAGCACTCGCCAATGTTGGGGCATCCAGCTTCTTCGCACACGGTGACAAGATTGTTTGAGCGCACAATTTCGCGGGTCTCGGCATAGCCTTTCGAGACTGGCGCACGCACGCGAATCCAGTCTGGCTTCTTCAAAATTTCTGTATCGGGCCGGTTGGCCTTTTCAGGGTGGCGCGGTTTCAAACCAGAGGTATTATCGAGAACAGTGACCATGAAAACTCCTGCTGCGTCCTTTTATGTCCTGCCCGCGCATCTGTCGAGTGCGACATATGCATGACAGCGCCGCGGGGAACGCAATACGGATAATTTACAAGTTTGCGCTAGGCTTGTGGCGAGTAAAATATGAAGGCCCCCCGCTAAATGACCATGATTTCCGATTTCGTGACAGCCGGCAAAAACAGCTTCGGGCTGGTGCGCCTTTTGGCGGCGATGGCAGTGGTGGTATCACATTCTTACGTCATCGTGGGTGGAATGTCTGTATTGCAGCCGTTAGAGGCATTGACAGGTTATCCACTTGGGGCACACGCCGTACACGTGTTTTTCACTGTATCGGGCATGTTAGTGGCGGCGAGTTTTGACCGTCGCCCAAGCGTGCTGGCGTTCGGTGCGGCACGGTTCTTTCGTATTTATCCCGGGCTTATTATGGCGACAGTATTAGTGTTTTTGGCACTGACTTTCTTTGTTTCCAGTGCCTCACTTGGCGAGGTCGCCACAAGTGCAGGCCGCAGTTACTTCGCGAAGATCCTCATTGGTCTCGCCGGAAGCGGCTCCATTGCCGGTGTGTTTGATAGTCTGCCGCTGGCAGGCGAGGTGAATGTTCCGATTTGGACGCTTAAGTATGAGGTGATTTGCTACATTACGCTGGCGTTGGTGATGGCATTTGTGGTGCGCACGAAATTAGTGACTGCAATGCAGGCAACCGCAGTCATATTACTGGTTTCGGGGCTTTGGATGCTGCGCGGGCTTGCTTATAATGATGCCCAAGTGGTGGACCATATTGCGCGGTTTTCATTCTCATTTTGGACTGGTGTTATGACTTGGCATTTGCGCGATAAGATCGCCGTTCGCTTTGATATACTGGCAACGCTGGCTATGTGCACTGCCTTATCCATCTATTTTCACCTTCCCGTGTTGCCGCACTTTCTCATTGTGACAACGGGCTATGCCGCCTTGATGCTAGGCAAATTTCGCTTTGGTTTCTTGAGCACATTCACCGACCGCAATGATTTGTCCTACGGTGTTTATATTTATGGCTGGCCGTTGCAGCAGACATTGCTACTGCACAACCCAACCTTTGGCCCGATGACGCTGGCATTTGCAGCCTTGGTAATTTTATTGCCGCTGGCCTATCTTTCGTGGCGGCTCATAGAAAAACCGGCCCTTAAGATGAAAGACCGGTTTGCATAATTATCAGGCTTTTAGTTTAGATTTGTGGGGCCCTGCTCGCGGCGACCAAAGAACCACAGTATGGCAACCGCACCGATTGTTGAAACAATCAAATTGCCTAAGAAGCCGTAGTAGTGGTAGCCGATAAGACTGGCGAGCCCGCCGCCCACGAATGAACCAGCTATGCCCACTAGAATGTTGGTAAGCAGCCCGTGATGCTTGTTCATGGCGCGTTCGGCAAACCAGCCTGCCAATGCGCCAATCAGTAACATGCCGAAAAAGCCCGTTCCCGGCATGGCCATAATTCCCATTGGTTCATTCATCATTTTTGGCTTCCTCTGTTTATCTTTAGCCCAACATACGGGCGATGACGACAACGATCACTGCGCCAACAGTTGAGGTAATAATTTGCGAAAGCAACGGGTTACCGCCGATGTTGATGCCCAATGCACCGAATAAATAACCGCCAACAAACGCGCCTATGATGCCAGTAAGAAGATAGCGGACAAGCCCGCCGCCGCCAACGAAATAGCTTGCGAGATAGCCGGCGACGAGGCCGATAGCGAGAAAGACGAGAAGTGCTCTGGTATCCATGACATGCTCCTGTTTAGTGTCCCTACGAGGTATGTTAGCAGGTTGCTAACGAAGGTCCAGCAAGGAATGGGATGGGCGTTAGTCTGTAAGCCTTAAACTATCGTCATCCTCGGCCACCGGGCCGAGGATCCAGTTGGCTCAAAGGGCTGAAAATAATCCGGTGGCGGAGGTAGCAGCTTTATTTACGATAGTGCGGTGCTGTCTGGATCCTCGGCCCGGTGGCCGAGGATGACGATGCGATTGTTGTTAGAATAATTTTAAGCGTTCAGCACCTTGCCATACGCATCCAGCACGCTTTCCTTCATCATCTCGGACAACGTCGGATGCGGGAAGATTGTGTGCATCAGCTCTTCTTCGGTGGTCTCCAAATTCATCGCCACGACAAAGCCTTGGATGAGTTCGGTCACTTCCGCGCCCACCATATGCGCGCCGATGAGCTGGCCGGTTTTCTTATCGAAGATGGTTTTTATCATGCCTTGATCTTCGCCAAGTGCGATGGCCTTACCATTCGCAGCAAAGGAGAAACGGCCGACGCGGATGTCGCGGCTTGCGGCGATTGCCTTGGCTTCCGTCATGCCAACAGACGCGACCTGCGGGTGGCAATATGTGCAGCCGGGGATGAGTGATTTATCCATAGGGTGAACGTTTGGCAGGCCTGCAATTTTCTCAACGCAAATGACGCCTTCATGCTCGGCCTTGTGCGCGAGCATTGGTGGGCCAGCCACGTCGCCAATCGCATAGACGCCGGGCACATTGGTGCGGCCATAGCCATCAATGACCACGCAGCCGCGATCTGTCTTGATGCCGAGTGCTTCGAGGCCGAGGTTCTCAACATTGCCGACGACACCGACAGCCGAGATCATGCGGTCTGCGGTGATTTCTTGGCTCTTGCCATCCTTGGTTTCGATGGTCGCGGTGATGCTATCCGCACCCTTCACCACTTTAGAAACCTTGGCTTCGGTCATAATTTTAAGCCCGGATTTTTCCAACATCTTGCGGGCAAAGGCGGAGATTTCCGCATCTTCCACAGGCATAATGCTTGGCATGACTTCAACCACAGTCACATCGCAGCCCATGCCGTGATAGAAGGAAGCGAACTCAATGCCGATGGCACCAGAACCCATGACCAGCAGCTTCTTCGGCAGTGCTTGCGGCACCATGGCTTCAAAATATGTCCAGATCAGCTTGCCATCCGGCTCAATGCCGGGCAGCGCACGCGGGCGCGCGCCTGTGGCGAGGATGATGTGCTTGGCGGTATAAGTGCCCTCGCCCAGCGTGCCCTTAGGCGCTGGATGTTGCGGCAGCATAGGGGCTTTTGTGGTCTTGCCGACGATGATTTCATTGGGCTTGGAAAGTTTAGCCTCGCCCCAGATCACATCGACCTTGTTCTTCTTCATCAAATAAGAAATGCCGCCATTCAGCCGTGCCGACACGCCGCGCGAGCGGGCAACGACGGCAGTAACATCGGGCGTAATCGTACCGTTCAGTACAAGGCCGTAGTCCTTGGCATGCTCGGCAAAATGCAGAATTTCGGACGAGCGCAACAATGCCTTAGTCGGGATGCAGCCCCAGTTGAGGCAGATACCGCCCATGTGCTCGCGCTCGACGATGGCGGTTTTCAGGCCCAACTGCGCGGCACGAATTGCCGTGACATAGCCGCCGGGGCCGGAACCAATGATGATGACGTCATATGCGTTTGCCATGTGCTTTATCCTTCCAGCAAGTTGCGCACGGTCGGCGCGAGCGCTTGGCCCAGTTTTTGTGTGTTTTCGCTATCTAAATGTATGCCATCGCGCGGATCGGCAACTGTGACAGATGCTGCATCGAAAAACGCGATGTCAAAGGTCTTGGCCAGCGCCTTATACTCAGCGGCGAACTTCTGGCTTTCCTTGATGCCGTGGCTGAACATGGCATCGAAATCGGCATTGTCCGTATGGATAACCGCTGGCGGCGACATGATGAGAATTTTTGGCTCACGCATACCTGCGCCATAAGGAAAGCGCTGGGTGATCTCTATCAAACGCTGCATCCCGCGCCGCGCATCACAAGCGCGCGACCACCATGGGTGCTTCAAATCATTGGTGCCGAGCATGATGATGACCAAATCCAGCGGCTGGTGCGAGGACAGGAGCATGGGCAAGGATTTCGCACCATTGCGCATTTCATCCACCAGATTGTCGTCGTGCACAGTCGTGCGGCCGTTCAGCCCTTCAGCAATGATGCGGTAGCCTTCGCCGAGACTTGCACCCAGCGCATTGGGCCAACGCTTATCAAAAGCATGGCGCTTATAGGTTTGAGCCTCAAAGCCCCAAGTGAGTGAATCGCCAAAGCATAGGATGGTTTTCATGGGATTATCTCCAGCCTTCCCCCTTGCGGGGAAGGCACAAGGCATTGGTTACACCAACATGCTCAACGGATTTTCAATATAGCGCTTGAAGGCACCCAATAGCTCAGCACCCAAGGCACCATCAACGGCGCGATGATCTGTTGAAAGCGTCACTGTCATTACATTGGCAATGACCATCGCGCCCTTTTTGACCACGACACGCTCCTCGCCCGCGCCGACTGCCAAAATCGTGGCGTGAGGCGGGTTTACGACGGCGGCGAAATTTTTCACGCCCATCATGCCCATGTTGGAGATCGCCGTTGTGCCGCCCTGATATTCCTCAGGCTTCAACTTACGGCCCTTGGCACGCGCGCCGAGATCCTTCATTTCGAGCGAAATAGCGGACAGGGTTTTCAGTTCTGCCGAGCGGATAATCGGCGTGATGAGACCGCCCCGAATGGACACAGCCACGCCAACATCGGCGTGCTTGTGCTTGACCATATTGGTATCAGTCCACGACACATTGGCGTTCGGCACATCGCGCAAGGAAAGCGCCATGGCTTTGATGACCATGTCATTGACCGAAATCTTGTAGGCCGGAACATCGCCCTTTTCAGTCTTGGCCACTGGTGCGCCAGCATTAAGCTGGGTGCGCAAGGCAAGCAGCGCATCGAGTTCGCAATCGACCGAGACGTAGAAATGCGGGATGGTCTGCTTGGATTCCTGCAAGCGCTTGGCGATGGTCTTACGCATGCCATCGTGGGCCACCAGCTCGTAGGAACCTTCGGCGAAGAGTTTGAGTACCTGATCGTCCGACATGCCCTTTGGAGCGGAAGCTGGAGCTGCGGATGCCGTTGGTGCAGGTACGGAGGCGGTTGCTTTGCCTGTGCCGCCGGAGATGGCTGCTTCGACATCGGCTTTGACCACGCGGCCTTTCGGACCGGAACCTGTAACCTTGGCCACATCAACGCCAGCGTCTTTAGCAATGCGGCGTGCGAGTGGAGATGCGAAAGTGCGTTCGCCTTCGGACTTTGCCGGTGCGGCTGCTACTGGGGAAGCGGCTGGCGCAGCACTAGCGACAGGCGCAGCCACTGGAACGGCGACAGTTGGTGCAGGTGCCGCAGCGGTAGGCGCAGCGACGGAACCAGAGGCGGCAGCGCCGACATCTTCGCCCTCGCCTGCCAAAATAGCGATAACGGAATTCACCTTCACGCCTTGCGTACCAGCGGAAACGACCAGCTTAGCAACAATGCCTTCGTCAACGGCTTCGACTTCCATCGTCGCCTTATCAGTTTCAATCTCGGCAATCACATCGCCGGATTTGACCTTATCGCCTTCTTTTACGAGCCATTTGGCAAGATTGCCCTCTTCCATTGTCGGAGAGAGAGCAGGCATGGTGATATTGATTGGCATGGCTCACGTCCCCCTTAGCGATACGTCACGGCTTTAATTGCCGCGATGACTTCACCGACATTTGGCAGCGCCAATTTTTCCAAATTGGCAGCGTATGGCATGGGCACGTCTTTGCCCGTGATGGTGATGACCGGTGCATCGAGATAATCGAAGGCACGCTGCATGACCTGCGCTGCGATATGATCGCCAACGGAGGATTGCGGATAGCCTTCTTCGATTGTGATGCAGCGGCCGGTTTTCATGACAGACGCCAGAACCGTATCCATATCCAGCGGGCGGATGGTGCGAAGATCGATGATCTCGCAATCAATGCCTTCTTTTTCCATTTCGGCGGCAGCCTTCACGGCATAGGTCATGCCGATGGAGAAGGACACCAGCGTTACATCCTTGCCTGTGCGATGGACACGCGCCTTGCCGATTGGCAGCACGAAATCATCCATTTTCGGCACATCAAATGACTGGCCGTAGAGGATTTCGTTTTCAAGGAAGATCACCGGATTTGGATCGCGGATGGCAGCTTTGAGCAGGCCCTTGGCATCCGCAGCGGTGTAAGGCTGGACAACTTTGAGGCCCGGAATGTGGCTATACCACGCCGCATAATCTTGGCTGTGCTGCGCGCCAACGCGAGAGGCCGCGCCGTTTGGACCACGGAACACTATCGGCGCACCCATCTGGCCACCGGACATATAGAGTGTCTTGGCAGCGGAATTGATAATTTGATCAATGGCTTGCATGGCGAAGTTAAATGTCATGAATTCGATAATCGGGCGCAGACCTGTCATGGCGGCGCCGACACCGATACCGGCAAAACCATGCTCGGTAATAGGCGTATCAATAACGCGCTTAGCACCAAATTCTTGCAGCAGGCCTTGCGTGATTTTGTATGCGCCCTGATATTCGGCCACTTCTTCGCCCATGACGAAGACTTTTTCATCGCGGCGCATTTCCTCGGCCATCGCATCGCGCAGCGCTTCTCGCACAGTGGTGGATACCATTTCGGTGCCAGCAGGAATTGACGGATCAGATGGCGTTGGCGCGGACTTTGGCGTGGCGGCAACAGGCGCAGCAGCGGCATCCGGAGCCGCAATAGGCGCAGCGACTTCAACGGGCTTGGCGACAGGCGCGGCGTTAACGTCTTCGCCATCTTGGGCCAGAACAGCAATAACGGCGTTGACCTTGACGCCCTCAGTGCCCTCAGCAACCATGATTTTGGCAAGCACGCCCTCATCAACGCTTTCAACTTCCATCGTCGCCTTATCGGTTTCGATTTCAGCGATCACATCGCCGGGCTTGACCTTGTCGCCCTCTTTTTTGACCCACTTTGAAAGTTTGCCCTCTTCCATCGTCGGCGACAGGGCTGGCATCAGAATGTCGATTGGCATGCTTTTCCTCACCAAAATTATAAGCCCAGGATTTGTTTGCCCTGAACAAAGTTCCAAATAAACCAAACCGCAAAGACGATCCAAAACAAGATCAAAATCTTCTGGGCCGCCCGATACCACCAAGGGCGCGGGCCATGCTTTGCTTCATATTCCAGTTCCGCTCTTTGACGGGCGGAAGTGCCGTCTATAATTTCACTCACGTTCTTGGCGCTGCGAACCATGCTTACCGCTGTATGCCAGAAAAACCAGCCAAACAGCGCAACAACGCCGAGACTTAACAAAATGAATTGCAGATCAATGCCGCTTTCCATTTTGCTCGTCCTTTAGATCAGAATGTCAGTCCACAATTCCGATACATCCGGCTCTGGATCGGCCTGTGCGAAATCAGCGGCGTCCGCCACAATCTCGCGCACTTCCTTATCAATTGCCTTCAAATCATCTTCCGTTGCCCACTTATTGGCAAACAAACGATCGCGCACTTGTTCAATCGGATCATGCTCGGAGCGCATCTTTTGCAGCTCGTCCTTGGAGCGGTATTTCGCGGGATCGGACATGGAGTGGCCACGGTAGCGGTAGGTCTTCATTTCAAGAATGATTGGGCCTTTGCCGGAACGACACCATTCCATCGCGAGTTCTGCAGCAGCAGCCACAGCGCGCACATCCATGCCATCCACCTGGATGCCCGGAATTTTGAACGAAATGCCGCGGTTGGCAAATTCGGTTTCTGCCGAGGAGCGATGCACCGCTGTACCCATCGCGTATTGATTGTTTTCAATGATGTAGATGCACGGCAACTTCCACAGCGATGCCATGTTGAAGCTTTCGTACACTTGGCCTTGGTTGGATGCACCATCGCCGAAGTAGGTCATGGAGACATTGTCATTACCACGATAGTGGTTGGCAAAGGCCAGACCGGTGCCAAGCGAGACCTGCGCGCCAACAATGCCGTGGCCGCCGTAGAAATGCTTTTCCTTGGAGAACATGTGCATGGAGCCGCCCTTGCCTTTCGACAAGCCATTGCGGCGACCGGTAAGCTCGGCCATTACGCCTCGGGCGGACAGCCCGCAGGCCAGCATATGCCCGTGATCGCGGTAAGCGGTAATGAGCTGGTCGCCCTCTTTAGCTATAAACTGCATACCGACAACGACAGCTTCTTGGCCGATGTAGAGGTGACAGAACCCGCCGATTGCGCCCATGCCGTAGAGCTGTCCGGCTTTTTCTTCAAAGCGGCGGATCATCAGCATTTCGCGATAGGTGTGAAGCTCTTGTTCTTTTGTGAACTGCATCGGCGCAGGTGTTACCGGCATACCACTGTTTGATTTTGATGAAATAAGTTTTTTGGCCGTTGCTGCCATCTTTCGCTCCCTAAAGCGGCTTAATCCGTTGAAGCTAACATATCACGGGATTAGCATCACGCAAGATAGGGGGTTGCAAGCCAGCTATGCGTTTAACGCACTGAAATATCTTAATAATTCAATGATTAACTGACTTACAGTTAATCAATTAATTTGTTTGGAATGGCTGCAAAATTGTCAAATCATTGGACTTGGAGAAATTGAGCGTGCGACGAGCCTGTTCGTCAAGCATATCACGCTCAACCGTGCGATCATCCAGCAGCGCAACTTGGCGCTCTAACGCCTCTCGCTCACGCGTGCGCTGGGCCAACTCTTCTGTCAAAGCAATCTTGCGCGCCTCAAGTTGCTCGCTGGAATAGATGCCGAAGCTGCCGTGGAAAGCATGGAAACCAAAATAACCGAGGCAGACCAATGTCAAAAGTGGCAGCACAAAGCGGCTGCGGCGAGTTCTCTTCTTTTGGCGTGTCCACATAAATCCAGTCCCCAAGGTCAGTATCTATTTGGCACAATTATGATTAACCGGCGGTTACGGAATCTCGTAAAAATGAAGATCTCAGGTGGCCTTGCGCAGCTTATTCCTTTGCCTTAGCCTCCAACATTTTAGCGTCCTTTATATTTTTCGTGACGCCGCGCCCTTCGCGCAGCATTTTTGCCAGCGCCTTCATGGCATCCACCTGCCCGCCGTCGGCAGCTTTTTGGTAAAGCCCTGCGGCGGCTTTACTGTCCTTTTTCATGCCCTTGCCGGTTTCAAACAAGAAGCCAAGATTGAACATGGCATTAAAATTTCCTGCGTCAGCCGCCTTGCGATACCAATCAGCCGCAACCTTGACGTCCTTTGGTATGCCTTCACCATTCTCATAAGCGACACCGTAATTGTTCATACCGTCTGGTTCGCCGCCCTCTGCGCTCTTGCGATACCAATCAGCTGCGGCGACAACGTCCTTTGTCACCCCGCGACCACCTGATAGCATATTGCCGAAATTGCTCATGGCCAGCGTGTCACCAGCCTCCGCTCCGCGCTTGTAAAAATTGGCTGCAGTGGCCAAATCCTGCGTCACGCCGTTGCCTTGTTCATACAGATAGCCAAGATTGGTCATGGCGGCGGCATCACCGGCATCGGCACCTTTTTGATACCACTCAGCCGCAAGGGCCGGGCTTTTTTCAACGCCGATACCATTTTCCAGCATGACGCCATAATTTTTCATGCCCGTGGGATCACCTGCCTCCGCGGCCTTGCGATACCAATCGGCTGCCGCGATGTGATCCTGATCGACGCCTCGGCCATTTTCCAACATGTAGCCGTAATTGGTCATGGAGGCTGCGTTTCCGGCATCCGCAGCTTTTTTGTACCACAGCGCAGAGGCGGTCAAATCTTGCGTTACGCCGCGGCCATTTTCCAGCATGTAGCCGTAATTTTTCATTCCAGTGGCTTCGCCGGCCTCACCGCCACGACGATACCATTCTGCAGCCGCGTTTAGGTCTTGATCAACACCCAACCCGTTTTCCAGCATGTAGCCATAGTCGGTCATCGCAAGATTGAGCCCAGCCTCAGCGCCCTTGCGATACCAATCGGCAGCGGCTTTTACGTCCTTCTCAACGCCTTTGCCATTTTCAAGCATAATCGCGTAATTGCGCATACCATGACCATCACCAACCTCAGCGGCCTTGCGATACCACTCAGCGGCGGCAGTAAGGTCCAGACCGACGCCCTTTCCGGTCTCAAGATAGTAGCCATAGCTCGTCATGGCCTTCGGCTGCCCGGCCTCAGCGGCTTTGCGATACCAAACCACAGCCGCAATCAAATCTTGGGAAACGCCACGCCCTTCATCGAGCATGACGGCATAATTATTCATGGCATCAATATTGTTTGCGTCCGCCGCTTTCTTGTACCATTTCGCTGCGGATTTCTCGTCCTTAGAAACGCCGCGACCATTTTCCAGCATCGCGCCATAATTATTCATGGCTGTAATGTTGTTGCCTTCGGCCGCTTTCTTGTACCAACTAGCAGCAGCCACATCACCTTTCTCAACACCAGTGCCATCCTCAAGCATGGCACCATAATTGTTCATGGCGCTGATATTGCCACCCTCCGCACCTTTTTTGTACCAAGAGACTGCGGCGGCGGGATCTTTATTGACGCCTTCTCCCAGTTCGAGCGCTCGCCCGTAGTTGAACATGCCGGACGCACTGCCAGCGTTGGCGGCTTTCAAAAACCAGTCTGCAGCTTCTGCCGAATTTGCCGAAACGCCGGTGCCATTTTTTAGGGCGACGCCAAGCAAAACCATGCCTTCACTATTGCCGGCAACCGCAGCGCGGCGATACCAATTGGCAGCCTCAGCCTCGTTCTTAGTGACACCTTCTCCCTGACCGAGCAAATCACCAACGTTGACCATCGCCGTGACGACGCCCGCATCAGCGGCTTTTTTGAACAGGCCGAATGCTTTGGTCTGGTCGGTAGTGACACCGTTACCATTACGATAGAGTACGCCTAAATTGTTAGCCGCCACGGCATGTCCGCGCTTATCAGCCTCAACAAACCATTTGAGCGCCTTTTCATAATCCTTGGCTCGATAAGCCGCACGGGCCAACTCAAACATCAGACGAGGCTCGTTGGGCGATGCACCAAGCGCGGCCTCACATGCAGGAACAGCAATGGTGGGGTCAATAGCATCGGCGGCAAGACCCGAAATTCCCGTGGGCCGCGTTGGGTCTCCAGGAGATGCGGCTGCAAGATCGCAGAGTTTTATCAGCGCATCGTTTGCGCTGTTTGCTGGCTTTGTTTGCGCAAAGGCCAATGCCGGGAACAGTCCAATTGATAAGGCTAGAACGCCAAGTTTGCGCATGATGCACACTCCACCCTGTTAGGCCCCGAAGGGAGTGTGATGCAGATTTGGCGCGCTGTCAAAATGAAACGACAAGCGCCCCTCCATATGAAAGGGCCCGCCAAACAGCTGTCTGGCGGGCTATTTTAATGCAAGTAAAATGGCGGATTAGCCTTTAAGAATTGACTTTCCTGCATACTTCGCCTGCGTGCCCAAACCTTCTTCGATACGGATCAACTGATTGTACTTGGCGGTGCGATCTGAACGGGCGAGTGAGCCGGTTTTGATCTGTCCGCAGTTCAATGCCACTGCCAGATCGGCGATGGTTGAATCTTCGGTCTCGCCTGAGCGATGCGACATAACGGATGTGTAGCCAGCCTTGTGCGCGGTTTCCACAGCGTTCAGCGTTTCAGTCAGCGTGCCAATTTGGTTGACCTTGACGAGAATGGAGTTTGCCACGCCTTTCTTGATGCCATCCACCAGACGCTTGGTGTTGGTAACGAACAGATCATCGCCAACCAGCTGACAGGTTTTTCCAGCCAAATCAGTCAATGTTTTCCAGCCCTCCCAATCATCTTCCGACATGCCGTCTTCGATAGAGAAAATTGGATAGTCAGTTGCGAGCTTGGCAAGGAACTTGGCTTGTTCAGTGGATGTCAACTTCTTGCCGCCCATGCCTTCATAGACATAGTGGCCATCTTTGTAGAATTCAGTCGCTGCGCAATCGAGCGCGATGCCCACGTCAACGCCTGGCTTGTAACCGGCCTTTTCGATAGATGAGACGATGAAATCCAGCGCAGCTTCAGGGCTGGCAAGGTTTGGCGCAAAGCCGCCTTCGTCGCCAACGTTTGTGTTGTGGCCAGCATCCTTAAGGCGCTTCTTCAAAGTGTGGAAAATTTCTGAGCCCATGCGCACGGCTTCGCGAATTGAATCCGCGCCGTAAGGCACGACCATAAATTCTTGGAAGTCGATTGGATTATCAGCGTGCATACCGCCATTGATGATGTTCATCATAGGCACGGGCAAAAGGCGTGAACCAGTGCCGCCAACATAGCGATAGAGCGGCAGGCCGGCGGATTCCGCGGCGGCCTTGGCGACGGCGAGCGATACGCCGAGAATAGCGTTTGCGCCAAGGCGGGCTTTGTTGGCTGTACCGTCGAGATCAATCATGATCTCGTCGATGAGGATTTGCTCTTCAGCATCCATGCCGCCGATGGCATCGAAAATTTCGGTGTTGACGTTATGAACGGCTTTCTCAACGCCCTTTCCCAAATAGCGGGAGCCCCCGTCGCGCAATTCGCTGGCCTCGTGTGCGCCCGTCGATGCGCCGGAAGGAACGGCGGCGCGGCCAAACGACCCATCTTCCAAAATCACATCAACTTCGACTGTGGGGTTGCCACGGCTATCGAGAATTTCACGGCCGATAATGTCAACAATTGCAGTCATTGGAAGAGTTCCTTTCGTTGGGGAATTTGAATTCGTTTGCCCCATAAAGCAGATTTGCAGAAAAAGGAAACAGCTTTGTGAATGGGGAGCTATGCAATCACGGCATGAACGCAAAGAACCGCTGTGTATTCACGGCATGAAAGATACTGAAACCAGAGTTCATCAATTTGGACTCATACTCGCCGCAATTGATAACGACCTTCGCTCACGGCGGCGGGCTGCGATTTGAGGATGATCGCAAACCGAAGGGACAACTAAAAATGACACAGATTTCAGGAGTTGTGAGTTTGTTTTTTATTACGATGGCGTTCCTAACATCGTGCAACCAGTCCGACACACCCAACGGAGATGTGTCCAAGGCTTTCATTATCCTGCATGAATAGCGGAAATAGCGGAGTTAGTTCTTTGTGACCTTGTCATAGGCCATCAACCGTTCGATGAGTTCCGGCATGTCCTTCAAATGGATCATGTTAGGGCCATCGGACGGCGCATTGTCCGGGTCTTCGTGTGTCTCAATGAAAAGACCCGCAACCCCAACCGCAACGGCGGCACGCGCTAAAACTGACACGAAGCGGCGATCACCGCCCGATGAGGTGCCCTGCCCGCCTGGCTGTTGAACTGAGTGCGTGGCATCAAAGATTATCGGAGCGCCCGTCTCGGCCATAATCGGCAGCGAGCGCATGTCGGATACCAATGTGTTGTAACCAAACGACGCGCCGCGCTCTGTGAGCATCACTTTTGAATTTCCAGAATCAACGATTTTCGCCACAACGTTTTTCATATCCCAAGGGGCAAGGAACTGCCCCTTTTTGACATTGACCACGCAGCCTGTTTGCGCGGCGGCGACAAGCAAGTCTGTCTGGCGCGAGAGGAATGCGGGGATTTGCAATACATCAACAACTTGGCCGACGATGCGGCACTGCTCTTCTGTATGAACGTCGGTCAACACTGGCAGACCAAATGTTGTCTTAATGTCGCTGAAAATTTCCAGTGATTTTTCGAGACCCATGCCGCGCTTGCCGTGAATAGAGGTGCGGTTGGCTTTGTCGTAGCTGGTTTTATAAATGAGCCCGATACCGAGCTTTTCGGTCATTTCTTTGAGCGCGCCTGCCATCATGAAAGCATGGTCCCGGCTTTCGAGCTGGCACGGGCCAGCGATCAGCGAGATCGGTGCGTTGTTGGCAAAAGTTACATTGCCGATGGTGATGCTTTTATCAGGTCCGCTCATGCTACTGCCTCAAATGCGAAATAGGCGCCCTGCCCCTTTGCGGGCGCGACGATGACGCGGCCGAGGTGCTCGGTAAATTTAATGTTTGAAGCGGCGAGGTGTTCGCGCAACCCAGTCAAATTGGTAGTGCCAAAGATGACGGCGCGGGCGATGAGGCCACGCATCGTACCATGAATATGGACACCAAAGACGCCTTCAAAGCCCTCATGGGTGAGCACGGAAACAGTGCTGTTAGAGGCGTGAATATCCATGCCGAATGAATGCGCGTCCACCTCGCGCTCGTTGATAAGCTCTTGAAACAGATACTGGAAATCTGTCGGGTTTGGCTCCGTCAGCACCACGCTCTTGATGGAAACCACGCCGTTTTCATGGCCGATGAGCCTTGAGCGATCTGCTTTTGGTACATTGATACGCTCGCAGGTGAAGCCGAAAAAGTCCGGGCTGCGCAAGTCTGCTGCGAAGGCAAGCCTGAAATCCATGCGCGCTTTCGCGCCTTCCAGTGTTTCAAAGTCGCGGCCAAAGTCGAGAATTTCGCCTGCCGATAGTCCCGCTTTCACGAAATCAGTATGGTCCGAATTCGCATCCTGAGAGCTCATAACAATTGCGGAAAAGCCTTCAGCGCCACGACGAAAGCGAAACGCGGCGTCGCGGGCAGTGAATTGGTTGCCTTGCAAGGTTGCAGCTTCCGCAGTTTCGCGGTGGCCGATGGCCAGTGGCTCAAGGAACGTGCCGTCTTTGAAATAGACACACGCATTTTGTGTTCCGAAAGGATGGACGCCATTTGGCGCGACAATAAAACCGAGCGCATCAAGGCGGATCTTGGCTACTTCCAAGTCTTGCGTGGGCAAAACGAGATGATCGAGCGGTTTGGCAACGCGAGGCGATGTATTTTTGGACTGAATTTTCATGGCGTTGATTTGCATGAAAAAGCATGTTGCGGCAAGTGGTTGCAGTGTGTTTTATGCCGCGATCATGCCAAACTTGCGCCATCAATCACATGTATCTATGCTTTCTATGGGGCATATTATTGGGATTCGGTCTTTCACCGAATGAGATGGCGCGGCACATTTTATGAAGCAAATATTATCCATTTTCGTGGCGCTAATGCTTTTAAGCGGTTGCCAGACTAATGATGTTTTGATGGTACAGAAGGTTGCCGCACCCTCTTCGCCTGACAAATTTGCGGCGCTGGTGATTGATGGCGGCACGGGAAAATCACTCTACGCCTTAGCCGCAAGTGAACCGCGCTATCCGGCTTCGCTGACCAAAATGATGACGCTTTATCTCTTGTTTGAAGCCATGCAGGCGGGACAAGTGACCAAGAACCAGCTCATTCCTATTTCTGCAAATGCGGCGGGGCAGCGCCCTTCAAAAATTGGCTTGAAAGCGGGTTCGACTATTGATGTGGATAGCGCCATTCGCGCCGTCACCGTGAAATCCGCCAATGATATAGCTGTGGCGATAGCCGAGTTTCTAGCAGGCTCCGAAGATCAGTTTGCTGCACGCATGACCAACAAAGCGCGTGAACTGGGCATGGCGCACACCACGTTTCGCAATGCCTCTGGCTTGCACGACCCATTGCAAGTGACTACGGCCACCGATATGGCACGGCTTGGCCTTTCACTGAGGCAGAAATTCCCGCAATATTTCAGCTATTTCTCTCTGCGCGAGACCATTATCAACGGCAAGTCCATCAAAGGGCACGACCGCGTTTTGGACATGGTGGAAGGCGCAGATGGCATTAAAACCGGGTATACCCGCGACTCAGGCTTCAATTTGGTCACTTCTGTATGGCGCAACGGCAAGCTGATGGTTGCAGTGGTTTTGGGCGAAGAGAGCGCTAAAATCCGCGACGAGCGTATGGCGGGATTGATTAGAGCGACATTTGGGAGAGTGCAGTAGCATAGGATATTGAGCGGGTTATAAGTAACGCCCCATTATCTACCAGCTTTCTCCGCCCTCAACTTCGCCCAATAGTCTAATCGCTTGCGAATATCACGCTCAAAACCGCGATCTGGCGGGTCGTAAAACGTCTGCCGGCCTAGCTTCTCGGGGAAATAATCCTGACCGGAGAACGCATTGGGCTGATCGTGATCGTATAGGTAACCATCCCCATATCCCTCATCCTTCATCAACTTTGTCGGGGCATTGAGAATGGTACGGGGCGGGACGAGCGAGCCAAACTCCTTCGCGGTGCGTGTGGCGGCCTTGAATGCGGTATAAACTGCATTGGATTTCGGCGCGGTGGCCAGATAAACGCACGCCTGCGCAAGCGCCAACTCACCCTCAGGTGAGCCGAGATAGTCATAGGCGTCCTTCGCTGCCAGCGTGATGACCAGCGCCTGTGGATCGGCTAGCCCGATGTCCTCGGATGCCATGCGCACCAAACGCCGTCCGATGAACAGTGGATTTTCACCGGCATCCAGCATACGTGAGAGGTAATAAAGTGCCGCATCAGGGTCTGACCCACGCACTGATTTATGCAATGCAGAGATCAGATTATAATGACCGTCCTGCCCCTTGTCATAAACCGGTGCACGGCGCTGTACGATGTTTTGTAACGCACTAGTGTCAAATATTTCGTCGGGCTTCGCGGCCCGCCATAACTCTTCGGCCAGCGTCAACGCGGCGCGCCCATCACCGTCAGCCATACGGATCAGCATTTCGCGAGCATCATCACCAACGGGAAGCGCCCTGCCCTCCAAGGCTTCCGCGCGTTCAAGCAGCGTTGCAATACTCGCTTCATCATGAGACTTAAACGTTAAAACCCGCGCACGGGACAGCAGCGCCGCATTCAGTTCGAACGACGGATTTTCAGTGGTAGCACCAACAAGAATGATTGTACCATCTTCCATAACGGGGAGAAAGCTATCCTGCTGGGCGCGGTTAAAGCGATGAATTTCATCGACAAACAGCAGGGTTTGCCGCCCGCCCATGCGCCGCGAGCGGGCCATCTCGAACATTTTCTTGAGGTCGGCAACGCCGGAAAAAATCGCTGAGATTTGCTCGAACGCCAGATTGCTTTCACCCGCCAAAAGCCGCGCCACAGTAGTTTTGCCCGTGCCGGGTGGTCCCCAAAAAATCATTGACCCCATGGAGCCGGACGAAATCATCCGTGTCAGAACACCCTCTGGTCCGGTGAGATGATCCTGCCCTGTTACCTCCCCAAGCCGCTGCGGGCGCAGGCGATCAGCCAGCGGGCGGTAGCCAGTCTCAGGCATGGTCTGTGCGAATAAATCACTCACCAAGGCTCACCTAAAAAGCTGCGTGATAATCTGCCCACCACGATCAATCTTAAAGCGCCAAACGCTGGACGGCTTGCGGGCAATCGCAGCTGTTTGCGCCGCATTGCTGGCGGGCACACGGTTAAGTTCCAGAATTATATCGCCAACCTCCATGCCAATTTGCTGCGCTGTGGAGCCATCTTGGATGGATTTGATCACGACACCAGTGCGGTTTGTCGGCAGTTGCAGCTCATCAGCAAGGTCGGGCGAAAGGTTCGCGAGCGTTGCGCCACGTAGCGGGCTTTGTTCAGTGATAAGCTGGTCGTCCGCTGGATTGCCCTGCGGTGCCTTGACCATGGCAATGCGGATAAGCCGCGTCGCGCCTTTGCTTAGAACTTCAAATTGCGCGATTTTGCCAAGGCCTTTTGTGGATAGCCGATAGCCCAAGTCATCTGGTGACTGGATTGGCGCATTGTCCATGGCGGTGATGACATCGCCAACTTTGAGCCCTGCTTTTTCCGCTGGTCCGCCGCGCACAACGGCGTTGACGAGCACGCCTGTTGGCCTATCAATGCCAAGACTATCGGCAATATCTGAGGTTACAGGCTCAAAGGTCGCGCCAATATAGGGCCGGTCGAAATGTGTGCCGCCACCCTTTGCGGTATCAACAAATGTCCGCACCATATTGGAAGGGATGGCAAAACCAATACCGACAGAACCGCCGGATTTGGAAAATATCGCTGTGTTAATGCCAATGAGCTTGCCCGACATGCTGATAAGCGCGCCACCGGAATTGCCGGGGTTAATGGCAGCATCGGTTTGAATAAACGAACCGAAATCTGAAACGCCAACCTGGTTTCGAGCAAGCGCCGAGATGATGCCGCTGGTAGTAGTTTGGCCGACGCCAAACGGATTGCCCATGGCAAGCACCAAATCGCCCACTTCAATCTGATCGGAATCGGCAAACTGCATGGCTAGAAGCGGTGCCGTCGGCTTGATTTTCAATATAGCTAAATCAACCCGCGCATCTTTGAGAATTACTGTGCTGTCATACTCGCGGCCATCCGCAAGCGCGACCTTCACCTCGTCGGCATCGGCGATAACATGATTATTGGTGACGATCAGCCCGGATGGATCAACAATAACACCCGAACCAAGCGACTGCTGCATACGCGGTGGGCCTGAAAAATCTTGACCGAAAAATTGGTCAAAGAACGGATCGCCGCCAAACATCGACTGCCCGCGAACCTTGCGTGCGGCATAGACATTGACGACGCTTGGCGACGTAAGCTTCACAAGCGGGGCAAAGGAGAGTTGCATCTCGCCGCGCCCGAGGGGCACGCGCTTATCGGCCGGTTGGGCGGGCGTTCCCTGCTTTTGGATTTGCGGGACAATGAGCTGGTCAAACAGTTTGCCCAAAATTTCGCCCGTACGATCCTCGGCAAAGACCCAAGAAGAGACAAACGTGGCGGCAATGGTGGCGACAACTGTCAGGCGCAAAGCCTTGAACATCAACGATTCCTCATGATCTTCAGAGCACTATTGACGTCAATTTTGGAAAAGAAAAGGCAATAGCCCTCACATTCACCCGATCGGGTGATTTACCACCGCTAAGTCGCCGATAGGCTGAAAGGAACAAATCTGAGAGGAGAAAACATAATCATGTTACGCAAACCGCAAGCGATAGTGATGACAATCGCCGCACTAATGGCCAGTCCGCAGGCAGCATGGGCCGCCTCTCAAGCTGCAGAATTTCTCGCCAAACAACAGGTCCAGGTTGGCTGCAATGGAGCACCTGGGAGGTTCTCTCAAATTTGGGAAACGGATATCAACGGCGACGGGAAACCGGACCTTATTTTGGACCATGCCAATATCGCCTGCGACAACGGAGAGACCAGCGCAAATTGCGGCGCGAGCGGCGCGTGCGAAATCTTAGTCTATGTTCGAAAAGGCAATCTTCTAAAGCCCGCGACAGAATTGCGTAATATTCTGGGCGTAGCCTACAGCGTCAATAAACTACCCGGCGCGAGACTTAAATTTGTCGTTGGCCCCGCCGCTTCCCAGACCAAAATAGTGCGCTGGAATGGCAGACGTTTTCAATAAGCCCACTAAAACGCTAAAGGCCCGACGAAACGCCGGGCCTTTAGACAAATCAAAGCAACAATTACGCTGCTGCGGCTTCCGCTGCGCGTTCTGCTTCAACGCGAACCTTATCGGCTGCACCCTTGGCAGATGTATCGCGATCAACGAATTCAATCACAGCCAAAGCTGCATTGTCGCCGTGACGATAGCCAGCACGCATGATGCGCACGTAACCGCCATGACGATCTGCATAACGTGGTGCGAGCGACGCGAACAGCTTACGAACCTGAAGTTCGTCGCGGATCTGCGAAATCGCCTGACGACGTGCGTGAAGGTCACCCTTCTTGCCGAGCGTAATCAGCTTTTCAACGATTGGACGCAGTTCCTTCGCCTTTTCGATGGTTGTCACGATTTGCTCGTGCTCAATCAACGATGCAGACATGTTCGCAAACATGGCCTTACGATGGGATGCTGTCCGGTTTAGCTTGCGGCCTGAACTACCGTGGCGCATGAGCCTTCTCCTTCAACTTGTTGTTTATAATAGGCTTTACCTATTAATATTGATCTTCGTAACGTTTGGCCAAATCATCAATGTTCTCTGGTGGCCAATCAGCCACTTCCATGCCTAAATGCAGGCCCATGGAGGCGAGAACTTCCTTGATTTCATTGAGTGACTTGCGGCCAAAGTTCGGAGTACGGAGCATTTCTGCTTCGGTCTTCTGGATAAGGTCGCCAATATAAACGATGTTGTCGTTCTTCAAGCAGTTAGCTGAACGAACAGACAATTCCAACTCGTCCACCTTCTTGAGGAGTGCCGGGTTGAAAGCCAATTCAGGAACGACATCTGCCGCGACTTCCTTCTGTGGCTCATCAAAGTTCACGAATATCGACAATTGGTCCTGCAAAATGCGGGCTGCATATGCAACAGCATCTTCACCGGATACCGAACCGTCGGTTTCGATAGTCATCGTCAGCTTGTCATAATCAAGATACTGGCCCTCGCGGGTGTTCTCAACCTTGTAAGACACCTTTTTGACAGGTGAATACAAGCTATCGACTGGAATAAGGCCAATTGGCGCATCTTCCGAGCGATTGCGATCAGCAGGAACATAACCCTTGCCGGTCGAAACTGTGAATTCCATGCGGATTTCTGCACCAACGTCGAGCGTGCAAATAACATGCTCCGGGTTCAGAACTTCAACATCGCCAACAGTCTGAATGTCGCCAGCTGTTACAACGCCAGGACCAGCCTTGCGAACAACCATGCGCTTTGGACCATCGCCTTCCATGCGGATTGCGATTTCCTTGATGTTCAAGATGATGTCTGTAACATCTTCGCGAACGCCCGGAATGGACGAGAATTCATGCAACACGCCATCGATCTGCACTGCAGTAACCGCAGCACCGCGAAGCGATGACAAAAGTACACGGCGCAAACCATTGCCGAGCGTCAAACCAAAACCGCGCTCAAGCGGTTCGGCAACAAAAGTTGCCTTGGTCTTTGTGCTACCGGACTGGAAAGCAACCTTATTAGGCTTGATTAGATCTTGCCAATTTTTCTGTATCATATGTTCATTCCCTTATCTGCCACCATTCAATCGTGGCACGAGTTGGAAACCGTAGAGGAACCATCAGGTTCATACAGCGGTGAAATAATTATACGCGACGCTTCTTAGGAGGACGGCAGCCATTGTGTGGAATTGGCGTAACGTCACGGATAGAAGTGATTGTGAAACCAGCAGCCTGCAAAGCGCGCAGTGCAGATTCACGACCTGAGCCCGGGCCCGTTACTTCTACTTCGAGAGTACGCATGCCGTGCTCTTGAGCCTTCTTAGCGCAATCTTCCGCAGCCATCTGAGCAGCGAACGGAGTGGACTTGCGCGAGCCCTTGAAGCCCTGTGCACCAGCTGACGACCAAGCAATGCAGTTGCCCTGCGCGTCTGTGATTGTGATCAACGTGTTGTTGAATGTCGAGTTGACATGTGCAACGCCGGTCGAGATATTTTTGCGTTCGCGACGGCGAACTTTTGCGGCTTCCTTGGCCATGGTGATCCTTTCAACGATCTCTACGCCGCCGTAATGCCAGCGGCTCCACCAAATGCAAAAATAGTGAGCACCCTAAATAGGCTGCTCACCAATTTTACAATATTACTTCTTCTTACCTTGGATGGCCTTTGCAGGGCCCTTGCGTGTGCGAGCGTTCGTACTGGTACGTTGACCACGAACTGGAAGACCCTTACGATGGCGCAAACCACGGTAGCAGCCCAAATCCTGCAAACGCTTGATGTTCATTGAAACTTCGCGGCGCAAATCGCCCTCAACCTGATAGTCACGATCGATGGTTTCGCGGATTTGAAGCACTTCAGCATCTGTCAACTGATTGACGCGGCGCTCAGCTGGAATACCAACCTTTGCCACGATCTCTGAAGCGAACTTCGGACCGATGCCATGAATATATTGAAGCGCAATGATCACGCGCTTAGCTGTGGGTATGTTTACACCGGCAATACGTGCCATGTTTTACTCTCCATGTAAGGCTGGAACTGAACCCAGCGTTCTGGTTAACCCGCGTCCGGTGGAGACCGGCTCATGCGAGGCGCATCTTTGGACACGGCAAGCCGCATCCTCCAACACTATTATAGGATGCGCCGCTATAAGGCCGCTCACCCTGTTCGTCAACTCATAAAGCTGATCTATTTTTGCGCCAGTTAAACAGTGGCCAAAATTGTCTCAATGGACTTCGAAACATCATCCATTGAAGCCATACCATCAACAGTCTTCAAAAGACGCTTGGCATGATAATAGCCCGTCAAAGGCGCGGTCTTCTTATAGTATTCGCGAAGTCGCTCTTCAAAAACTTCTGCATTGTCGTCTTTGCGAACGGGCTGCCCCGCAGCAAGTGCATCCTGCGCACGCTTCACGATACGTCCAACAAGAGCGCGATCATCGACAATGAGTTCGATGACAACGTTTAAAGCCTTGCCCTTTTGCGCAAGCATCGCTTCGACAGAATCAGCCTGTACAAGCGTGCGGGGGTAACCATCAAGGATAAACCCTTTGGCGCAATCTGGAGCATCAAGACGCTCCGATACGATGGCATTTACGATCTCATCAGAGACCAGCTCGCCTGCATCCATAACAGCCTTAGCACGGATACCCACCTCGGTACCAGCTTTGACGGCTGCCCTAAGCATATCACCTGTAGAAAGCTGCGGAATGCCGTGCTTTGCAACCAATCGTTCTGCCTGCGTCCCCTTACCCGCCCCAGGCGGCCCTAACAGTATTAAATTCATCGACCCCTCTTTCCACCACGTAGCTTAGACTTCTTGATAAGCCCTTCATACTGGTGCGCAATCAAATGCCCTTGCATTTGAGCGACAGTATCAAGCGTAACACTGACAACAATGAGCAGTGACGTACCGCCAAGGTAGAAAGGAACACCCGTTGAAGCAATCAAGAACTCTGGCAACAGA
>JAYTVD010000073.1:0-6577 GCA_043744175.1 Phyllobacteriaceae bacterium | reverse complement strand
CTACCGTGACGCCCAAATGCCGCGCCGCCGCAATACAGGCCGCAGCAATGCGCGGGCTGCTGGCGCGTAAATCATAGCCGATAAGCAAATTGTTGGCCGCAGACATGTCTTGGCCAGCCTGCATGTGCTTCAAAAAAGCTAACGTGTAGGCAAAGCAGATATCATCTGAAAGCTCGGTAACCAAACCACGAAGGCCACTTGTGCCAAACTTCAAACTAGACATCGTTAATCACCTCCAGCTGACACAATGTTGGGAACAAAGGCAATATTGCTAACCCGCCAAAATGCAAAAAGCCCCGCTTTTAGGCAGGGCTTCTGATAAATAAAAGTGGTGCCCCCGACATGATTCGAACACGCGACACCCTGATTACAAATCAGGTGCTCTACCAACTGAGCTACAAGGGCAACGCCGCCCCGATAGCACAGACTATTTTGAAGTAAAACTATTTTTCAAAATAATTTGCAGAATTTGCAATGTTTTGCCGGCATGCTATCCATTACCGACATTTGAGAGCATCGCATGCAGCCGACAATAGCCTTTATTTCTTCTGGTACGCCCGAGGCAAACGCCGCTGCCGTGCATTTGAGCGCGCTCTATGGCCAAGAATCACCGGAAAATGCTGATGTTATTGTCGCGCTGGGCGGCGATGGCTTCATGTTACAGACGCTTCACGCCTACATGAATTCCGGAAAACGCATTTTTGGCATGAATCGCGGCTCGGTTGGCTTTTTGATGAATGAATATCGCGATGAGGATTTGCTGGATCGTATTGAAGGAGCAACAGGTGAGGCCATCCGCCCGCTGGAGATGATTGCCGTGGACACCACAGGCAAAACATTCAAAGCCAAGGCAATCAATGAGGTTTCATTATTTCGGCAGTCCTATCAAGCGGCCAAACTATGCATCAAAGTCGATGGCAAAGTGCGGCTCGAAGAGTTAACTTGTGATGGGGTGATGGTGGCAACACCGGCCGGTTCAACCGCCTATAATCTGTCAGCCCAAGGCCCTATTATTCCGCTTGATGCGCCACTGCTCGCGCTAACGCCTGTAAGTGCCTTCCGCCCCCGCCGTTGGCGCGGCGCGTTGCTGCCCAATAGCTCCCTTGTGGAGATCGAGGTGCTGGAGCCGCAAAAGCGCCCGGTCAATGCTGTTGCTGATCACAATGAAGTTAAATCAGTGCATTCGATATCGGTGATATTATCAGAGCAATCAGCCGTCACGGTGTTGTTCGATGCCAATCACTCATGGGATGAGCGAATATTAGCTGAGCAATTTAGGTACTAGCCTAACTATTGATTATTGGCAGCGTGTGCCGCAGCCTTAGCTGTCAAGCGCTCAATCGCAGCTTCTGCCATTTCATGCGCACGGCGCTCTGGTCCTGCCGTTGTGCCTTTAACGAGCGCCAGCGGCTTGCCAGTGGCAAACACTTGCCAGACCCATTGTGCGTTTTGGCCAGAACCGCCACGGCTTTTGATGACTTTGTAGAACGGAGGAGTTTGATCAGCTGTTTTCATACCCGCCCTATGCCACGAACATTTTGCAATTTCCAGACAAAATCTGATATACAAGCATTGCCCCGCCGTTAACGTCTAGTTGACTTTTTGTTCTCGTCGCCGTAAAGGCCTTCGCATTCGCGCGAAGGTGACAATTTACCCCGTACGCGCTCAACCCGACGCCAAAAAAGATGCGTCCGTCCGGCCCCTGCGCCCGACCCGAAATGGAACCATTCCACACGTGACCACATTCGCCGATCTCGGCCTTTCCGATAAAGTCCTAGCCGCTGTAACTGAAGCTGGCTACACCGAACCCACCCCCATCCAAGCAGGCGCCATTCCCCACGCCATCGCGGGCAGGGATGTTTTAGGCATCGCCCAAACGGGAACAGGCAAAACAGCCTCTTTCGTGCTGCCGATGCTAACGCGCCTTGAACGCGGCCGCGCCCGCGCCCGTATGCCGCGTACCCTCATTCTTGAGCCAACCCGCGAACTTGCGGCACAGGTTGAAGAAAATTTCATAAAATACGGAAAAAACAACAAATTAACCGTAGCGCTGCTCATCGGTGGCGTTTCGTTTGAAGAGCAAAACAAGAAGCTCGAACGCGGTGTTGATGTTCTCATAGCCACACCCGGCCGCCTGCTCGATCATTTTGAGCGTGGCAAACTATTGCTCAGCGCTGTTGAAATTCTCGTCATCGACGAGGCCGACCGTATGCTCGATATGGGTTTCATCCCCGATATTGAACGTATCTGCAAAATGATCCCTTTCACACGGCAAACGCTATTTTTCTCGGCAACCATGCCGCCGGAAATCACCAAGCTGACTGAACAATTCTTGACCAATCCGGTCCGCGTTGAAGTGGCCAAGGCCGCAACGACTGCAAAGACCGTGACGCAGCGCCTGGTAAAAGCTGGTCACCGCGATTGGCAAAAGCGCGCAGCATTGCGCGACCTCATCGTTTCCGAACAAGCAGATATCAAGAACGCGATTATTTTCTGTAATCGCAAAGTCGATGTCTCCGAACTGTTCCGCTCGCTCACCCGGCATGAATTTTCCTGCGGCGCCTTGCACGGCGATATGGACCAGCGTGCGCGCATGACCATGCTGGCAAATTTCCGCGAAGGTAAATTGCAGTTGCTCGTGGCCTCTGACGTCGCCGCACGCGGACTTGATATTCCCGATGTCAGCCACGTCTTCAACTATGATGTGCCAATCCACGCCGAAGACTATGTCCACCGTATTGGCCGCACTGGCCGCGCTGGCCGCTCCGGCAAGGCATTCACAATGGTCGATAAGTCAGATGCCAAATACCTGTCAGCCGTTGAAAAGCTCATCAACGAAACCATCGAATGGCATGATGGCGACTTAAGCACGTTGCCAGTGGACGATGGCTCAGAGGACGCGCCGCGCAAGGGCCGTGGTGCTAAGGGTGCTGATCGCTCCAAGGGCCGTGGCCGTGGACCGAAATCCGATAGCACGGACGAAAAGGCGGAAGCCCGCCCGCGCCGCCGCACTAGAGCGCCAATTGAAGCCACCAGCGAAGCCGCAACAGACATCGTGGTTGAACAGCCGACTGACCAGCCGGAAGTGTCCATCGAGGCCTTCGCCGCTCCCGCTGAGCGCACAGAGCGCCCGCGCCTTGACCGCAATGAAAATCGCGGCAACCGCGGCAATCGTGACAGTGCGCAAAGTGACCAGCCGCGCGAACAATCCTCACGTGACAATAATCACCGTGATCAAGCCCCGCGCGACTACACGCAGACGGACAATAATTCCCGCCGCGAAGAAGCCCGTCAGGCCCGCCATAACCTGCCACCAGAACAGCGCCGCTACCGCGATGATCTCGGCCCTGCCCCGGTCGGCTTCGGCGATGAAATCCCGGCATTTATGTTGATTGAGCCAAAGCTGGTTTAATCCGGCAATAAAGTTGCATTGGCCCCTTAGGGCCAATGGATTTACTTCATAGAAATGACAACCTTGCCCTTGGCGCGCCCTGTTTCGACATAGGCCAAGGCCTCATTGGTCTGTTCAAACGGGAAAACCTTGTCCACCACGGGTTTGATAATTCCCTTTTCAATCAAAGCGCTAATCTGTGCCAATTGCGCGCCATTTGCCTTCATAAACAAGAATGAATAACCGACGCCAAGCGCATGGGCCTTTTTGCGGACAGCACGGCTAAGAAAGTACATGACCAGTCTTAGCACGGGATTGAGACCCAGAGCCTTGGCAAAATTCGGATCTGGCGGACCGGAGATTGACGAAAGCTGACCGCCCGGCTTCAGCACCCTCAAGGATTTTTCAAGCGTCTTGGCATCCTGACTATTGAGAACAAAGTCATAGCCAGACAGCACCGTTTCAAAGTCTTGGCTCTTGTAATCAATGACCACATCCGCACCCAGACTTTTGACAAATGCAACATTCTTGGTGCTCGTCGTTGTGGCAACATTTGCTCTCAAGTGTTTGGCCAGTTGAATAGCAAAGGTGCCAACGCCGCCAGAACCAGCCTGAATGAATACCTTATGGCCTGGCTTAACATTTGCGAGCGCCTGCCATGCCGTTAGCCCCACCAGCGGGATGGACGCCGCCTCTTCCATAGTCAAATTTTTAGGCTTCAGGGCGACGTCTGCCTCATCAATGGCGATATATTCCGTGAACGTACCGATGTGATGATCGCGCGGCCGCGCATAAATCTCATCGCCAGCTTTGAATTTACTAACTCTTGGTCCGACTTTAATAATCGTTCCAGCTACGTCATGCCCCAATATAAACGGCACGCGATAAGGCAGAAAGGCCTTAAATTCCCCGGATTTTATTTTGGAGTCTAATAAATTCACCGCAGCGGCGTGAACTTCAACCAAGACCTCATTATCCAAGAGTGCTGGCTCCGGCATCTGCGCCAGACGCAGAGTGCCTTGTTTGGAATATTTATCGACAACAAATGCTTTCATAAGAATTGCTTTCCGCGAGTGGTAATTTGAGAGTTAGATTAAACCAAACTGCTTGCGCAGTGCACGGTCGAAAACAAACCGAGGCAAAAACCGCCGAACGAATGACAACTGTCGCGCCTGTTTTCCAGACGGGTAACGCAAGCGCGGCGCGCTATCCTGGGCCGCAAGTACAATTGTTTCAGCAACACCATCGGGCGCAACCGCGGCAGTCATAGCCTTATCAAATGCGACCTTGTACTTTGCTCGGCTCGCGGCATAGACAGCATTTGGCTTATCTGACGGTATGGTACTGGATTCAAATGATGTGCGCGTGGCGGCAGGTTCAATCACCGCAACGCGAATCCCAAAGCCGCGCACTTCATGGTCCAACGATTCTGAGTAACCCTCAATCGCGTGCTTGGTTGCCGCATAGTAAGAGCCGAAGGGCATTGGTACAATTCCAGCGACCGAACCAACGTTAAGAATGCGCCCACTGCCTTGTGCCCGCATGTTGGGCAAGACCGCGTTGGTCATGCGCACGAGGCCATAAAAATTGGTATCAAACAACGAATGCACTTGGGCTATCGAACTTTCTTCTGCTGGACCCTCAACGCCAAATCCGGCATTGTTGACGAGAAGATCAATCCGCCAAGCGCGGCGCATCACCTCGGCAACGGCGCTCTGAACCGATGCGTCATCCGTCACATCACACACGAGCATTTCAGCGCCGTCGGCGGTATCAGCCAGAGGTTTGCGACTGGTGCCGAAGACACGGTAGCCGCGGCGGCGCAACGCTTGCGCCGTTAACAAACCTATCCCAGAAGAAGCGCCGGTTATGAGGGCAACGCCAGGTACTGTTTGTTTCATCGAAATTCTCTTTCAATTTTTTAGTAGATATTTGTCAGATTTTTAGTTACTATGATTTTAGTAGTATGTCACTATCGAAATGATACTTAGATGAAAAATATTTCCGAACAGCCATGCCTAATCGCCCGCAGCCTCGCGCTTGTTGGCGACGCATGGAGCATGCTGATTTTGCGTGACGCCCACGCAGGCCTCACCCGCTTTGATGATTTTCGCAAAAGCCTCGGCATCGCACCAACAATGCTGACGAGCCGGCTTGCATCTCTGACGAACGAAGGCTTGCTAGAAAAACGCCGCTACTCTGAACGCCCTCCACGCGACGAATACGTGCTGACAGTTGCCGGGTGCGACTTTCTACCCGTGCTCTTTGCCATTGGCGCATGGGGAAACAAACATCGCGGTGGCGGTAGCGTGACACGTTTTTTTGATGCCGAAGCCGGTACAGAGATCGACGCTATCACGATTGATCGCAACACCGGCGCGCCAGTGGGCACGCGGCCTATTCGCATTGAGATGGCTCAGTAAGCAGTAGTCATCTAATTTCCGCGCGCTTTGGCATCAAAGCTATCGCGTGCGGCGGTCACACGCTGCAAATTGCTTTCCGCCCAGCGCCATACGCCGCAGAATGATTCTGCAAGGCTAAAGCCCAAATCAGTCAAACGGTATTCCACTTTTGGCGGCACAACGGGGTGTACAGTGCGGATAATCAGCCCGCCGCGCTCCATCTGGCGCAACGTCTGCGTCAGCATTTTTTGGCTAATGCCGCCAGCAAGTTTGCCAATCTGCGAAAAACGAAGCTCGCCGTGCTGCGTCAGCACTTCGAGAATAATCATCGTCCATTTGTCAGCCACCTGCCCGATCATTTCATTGACCAGCACTTCAACACGCGGATCTAACGGCGCTTCTGGTACGGGCTTGATCTTGACAGCACTGGTAGGCATTTCGACACTCTCCAAATGGTAAGTATAAATCTTTTCGGTGCGTACTTTCTAATGGTAAGTGTGAAGCCTATATCAGTCGCGTTGCCCATAGCAATAAGATTTGGAGACAATCATGAACCTCACCAACAACACCATTCTCATCACCGGCGGCAATGCCGGCATCGGCCAAGCCCTTGCCATCGCGCTGCAAAATGCAGGCAACAAGGTCGTCATTTCAGGCCGCAACGAGGCGACACTGAAAGCAACCGTCGCCGCAAATCCCGGCATGGACTATGAAGTCGTCGATATGCAGGATGCGGGCGATATTCAAAAACTCGCCACCAACGTCGTTGCCAAGCACCCTGCTC
>JAYTVD010000072.1:0-25510 GCA_043744175.1 Phyllobacteriaceae bacterium | reverse complement strand
CAAGGAGAACCGGAATGATGGCGGGCCTTGGCGATGGTGACGCAACGAGCGCTGCCGGAGCCGATAGCGGACCGGCCCGTCACATTCCGGTACTTCTTCGTGAAGTTGCTGATGCGATGGATGCAAAGGCTGGCGAGACAATAATCGACGGCACATTTGGCGCGGGTGGATATTCGTCACGCATCATGGAATCCGGTGCGCATGTCATAGGTATCGACCGCGATCCTGATGCGATACGCGACGGGCAGGCATTAGTGGCGGCAAGTGGCGGCAAGCTGCGGCTTTGGCATGGTGCCTTTTCGGACATGGAAGACGCCAGCGACGGTGCGCTTGTCGATGGCGTAATGCTCGATATTGGCGTTTCATCAATGCAGATTGATGAAAGCGAACGCGGTTTTTCATTCATGCGCGATGGGCCTTTAGATATGCGCATGGCACAAGAAGGCGTGAGCGCTGCGGATGTTGTGGACCGCGCCAAGGTGAATGATCTCATCCGAATTTTCGGGCTGCTTGGCGAAGAAAAACAGGCGCCAAAGATCGCCCGCATGATTGAACGCGAGCGGCAAGCCTCGCCATTTGAAACCACCAAGCAACTGGCAAGCGCGATTGAAAAAGTCATTCCGCGCCGCCATGATGATCGCATTCATCCGGCAACACGGGTGTTTCAAGCACTGCGTATTTTCGTCAATGATGAGCTCGGTCAGTTGGTGGAAGCACTTATGGCTGCCGAGCGTATCCTTAAGCCGGGCGGACGTTTAGTGGTGGTTTCGTTCCATTCGCTGGAAGATCGTATCGTCAAAAAATATTTCATCGATCGCGCTGATGCCGGGACCGGATCGCGCCATCTGCCTGCCATTCACGTCAAGCAACCCCTATTCACGCTGCCGTTCAAAGGCGCGATTGAAGCGGGCGAGGCGGAGACTTCGGTCAATCCGCGTTCGCGTTCTGCCAAGCTACGTGCCGGTATCCGCACGGCTGCGCCTGCACGTAGCGACAGTGATTTTGCCCATTTGCCACATCTTCCCAATCCCCGCGTTTATCAAGGGTAGGCCATGTTAAAGACATTCGACATCATCATGATTATGGTAATGGTTTCTGCAGCAGCCGTGACTTATCGTATAAAGGCGACCTCTGAAGAGCAGCTGCGCCAAGTGCACAAGCTGGAGCGGCAGATCGCTAACGAGGAAGATTCGATTGATCTTTTGAAGGCTGACTGGAGCCTGCTCACGCAGCCATCGCGCATTGAAAAGCTGGTGAAGGCGTATGAAGGCGAACTTGGTTTGGTAGCCACAGACAGCCGTCAAGTAACTGATTTGAGCGCGGTTCCGGAAAAAGGCCTTGGTGCCCCTGCTGGTGATCCGATTGCCGATGCCATCAATGCGGATGGCAAGGTTGCTGACAGCAATGTTGCCACAGACAAGAAGCCGAAAAAAGACAAGAAAAAGCCAGCCCTGGATAGCGCGCCCACCACTATCGATGATGTGATTGAAACCGGAGGGATTGAACAATGATCTCCGGCATTCGCAACAAATTCAAGCCGCAAGCTGACGACGGGCTGGGTTCAGAAAAAGCACCGATTGCGCTGCAAAGTACGCGCAAATCCTCTGGTGATCGCACACGCAACCGCGTTATGATTGCCATGCTTTGCTTCACTGCGATTTACACAGTGATTGGCGGACGGTTGGTCTATTTCGGGATGCAAGATGTTGATACCGGTTACACTGGATCCGTGGTTCAAAGTGTTGCGGCGCGCCCAAGTCTGATGGACCGTAATGGCGAGATACTCGCCACTGACATTAAGACGGCATCGCTTTATGCAGAACCAAAGCGCATCATTGATGCTGATGAAACCTTGGAAATGCTGACCAGTGTTATCCCTGATCTCGATCAGGAACAGACCTATCGCAAGCTGAAAAGCGGTCTTGGATTTATTTGGCTTAAGCGGCAGATGACACCGAAAATTCAGAGCCAAGTAATGGCTTTGGGTTTGCCAGGCATTGGTTTCCGCCCTGAGAAACGCCGCTTCTATCCGGGTGGCCCTACGGCGTCGCACATCGTTGGTTTGGTTGACACGGACAACAAGGGTATTGCGGGCATGGAGCGTTATGTCGATAGCCATGGGCTATCAGATTTGCGCGATGCGGGCTTTAATTCGGACAAGGATTTGGAACCGGTAAAGCTGTCGATTGATCTTCGCGTACAAAATGTTTTGCATGATGAAGTGAGCCAAGCCGTCGAAAAATATCATGCGATCGCGGGCGGCGCGGTGGTGTTGGATATTCATACCGGCGAAGTTCTGGGCATGGTGTCGCTGCCGGACTATGACCCCAATAATCCATTCAACGCGCTGGAAAAAGACAGGCTGAACCGTATGTCGGCGGGCGTTTATGAAATGGGTTCGACATTCAAAACCTTTACCACAGCGATGGCGTTGGACGAGGGCGTGGTTACGCTCCATTCGAAATTTGATGCTCGCAACGCAATCCGGATTGGCGGCTTCACTATTGCCGACTTCCACGGCAAGCGTCGCGTGTTGTCAGTTCCGGAAATTTTCATTTACTCGTCAAATATCGGTACGGCCAAAATGGCTGACGCTGTAGGTACGGAAAACCACAAGGCATTTCTGCATAAAATTGGCCTTCTGGACAAAATGGTTACGGAAATTCCAGAGGTCGCGAAGCCAAGCGAGCCGAAGGAATGGAAAAAGATCAATTCTATAACAATTTCGTTCGGGCATGGTGTTTCGACGACTCCGCTGCAAACGGCGATGGCCGCTGCGGCACTAATGAATGGTGGCAGACTAATTCAGCCTACATTCCTGCCGCGCACGGCCGAAGAAGCCGATGCAACCGCGGTGCAAGTGGTGAAGCCGCAAACGAGTGAAGCGATGCGCTGGTTGTTCCGCAAAAACGTCGTTGAGGGTTCCGGCAAGCAAGCGGGCGTTGCCGGCTATGATGTGGGTGGCAAGACGGGTACGGCTGAAAAAGTTGTTCATGGTCGCTATTCGGCGGACAAGCGCTTTAACGCATTTCTGGCGGCTTTTCCGATACGTGACCCGAAATATATCGTCTTGGTTATTCTCGATGAACCGAAGGCGCAGGCCGGGCAAAGCAGTGCTGTGGCCGGTAATAATGCCGCGCCAACTGTTGGTGCGATAATTCGCCGGTCTGCTGTTTTTCTCGGTGTAAAGCCTGATTTTAGCCCAGATACTCAGGTTCTGGCTAAGTCTTTGCAGTAGAATCGAAACGGTTAGCCATGAATCTTCAAACCTTCTCCGAAATTCTCAAAGTCACCACCGGACAAGATGTGACGGTCACGGGGCTGACCTCGGATTCGCGCAAAGTTGTGCCGGGATTCTTGTTTTTCGCACTTTCCGGCACGAAGGCTGATGGTGCAAAATATATGGGTGACGCGGCGTCTAAAGGCGCAAGCGCGATTATTACATCACTAGATGCAGAGCTTGGCGCAGCACACATTCCCGTTATTCGCATGGCAGACCCGCGTCGTGCGCTGGCACTTTGTGCCGCTAAGTTTTATGGCAGCCAACCGGAAACTATGGTGGCGGTTACCGGCACGGCGGGTAAAACGTCTGTTGCTGGCTTCACCCGTCAAATCTGGGCACATGCTGGCAAAGCAGCAGCGTTTATCGGCACGACCGGTATTGTCGCGCCGGGGCGCAATGACTACGGAACACTGACGACGCCGGACCCGATGGAGCTTCAAAAGCTATTATCAGAATTGGCACACGACGGCGTTACCCACGCGGCGATGGAGGCCTCAAGCCACGGCCTAGACCAAAGTCGTCTGGATGGCGTCAAGCTCGACGCTGGTGCATTCACCAACCTTGGGCGCGATCACTTGGACTATCATCCAGACATGGAGAATTACCTGCGCGCCAAAATGCGGCTGTTTAAGGTGCTGCTCAAAGCTGGCCAGCCAGCGGTGATATTTGCCGATGATGCTTACTCGCAAAATGTGATTGATGTGGCAACTACAGCGCGACTCAAAGTCCTGACTGTGGGCCGCAAGGGCGATTTTATAGCGCTCAAACGTGTCGAACATGAGCGCCGCCGCCAGCGGGCTGAGATTGAGCATGATGGCAAGATTTATGAAATTGATCTACCGCTAGCGGGTGATTTCCAAATTGCCAATGCGCTGGTTGCAGCAGGCCTTGCGATTGCCACGGGCATTGCTCCTGAAACAGCGTTCAAGGCGTTGGAACATCTTGAAGGCGCGAGCGGGCGATTGGAGCTTGTTGGCTCCACGAGGGACGGCGCGCTGGCCTATGTGGACTATGCGCATAAGCCGGAAGCGTTGGAAAATGTGCTGACATCCGTGCGGCCTTTTACTACTGGCCGTGTGGTTTTGGTATTTGGTTGCGGCGGTGATCGCGATAAGGGCAAGCGCCCGATTATGGGCGAGATTGCTGCGCGGCTGGCCGATGTTGTGATCGTGACGGACGATAATCCGCGCACCGAATTGGCGCCGCAAATTCGCAGTGAGATTATGGCTGCGGCTAAGGGTGCAAGTGAAATTGGTGATAGGGCGGAAGCCATCCGCGCTGCGCTTAAAATGCTGCGGGCTGGCGATACGCTGATTGTTGCGGGCAAGGGCCATGAAGAAGGCCAGATTATCAATGGCGTTGTGCATCCGTTTTCGGACCATTCAGAGCTGCGCAAGGGGCTTAGCGCACTAAGCGGCGAGGTGGCCGCATGAGCCTGCTCTGGACCACGCACGATATGATTGCTGCCATGAACGGGCGGCCGCTGGGCGATATGCCTGAGGGCATTACCGGCATTTCGATTGATAGCCGTGCGGTGGCCAAGGGCGACGCTTTCTTTGCTATCAAGGGCGATAATTTTGACGGCCATGATTTCGCCAGCGCGGCGATGGTGGCGGGTGCTGCGCTGATAGTTGTTGCCGAATCCAAGCTGCCAGCGCTGGGCCGCTTGTCGATGCCGATGATAGTGGTGCCCGATGTGCTCAAGGGGCTGGAGCTTCTGGGCGTTGCAGCGCGCGAACGCAGTCGTGCGCAGATTATTGCGGTTACGGGGTCGGCGGGTAAGACGACGACCAAGGAAGCCCTGCGCCATGTGCTGCAAGAGGTGGGTAAGGTGCACGCCTCTGCAGCCTCATTTAACAATCATTGGGGTGTTCCACTGACGTTGGCGCGGATGCCCCAGGACACCGATTATGGTGTGTTTGAAATTGGCATGAACCATCCCGGCGAAATTCGTCCGCTGGTAAAAATGGTGCGCCCGCACATTGCTATCATCACGATAATCGCGGCGGCGCATCTTGGGCATTTTCGCAATCTGGATGAAATCGCGCTGGCAAAGTCCGAGATTTTTGAGGGCGTCGTAGAAGACGGCTATGTGGTTCTGAACCGCGATGATGCGCGCTATCGCAAGCTGGAACTGCTAGCGAAAGATGCGGGCATCAAGAATATTTACAGCTTTGGCGAAAACGCGCGGGCGAAATTCAAGCTCTTGAAATATAAGGCACTGGCGGATTGTTCGTGCATTACGGCGAAAATCAATGGTGTGGAAGTTGCCGCTAAGATTGGCGCGCCGGGCCGTCATATTGTACAAAATGCGCTGGCAGTACTGGGTGCATCATGGCTGGCCGGTGCGGACTTAGCGAAAGTGGCGATGGCTTTTGGTTCGCTGCAGGCCGAAAAGGGCCGTGGACGGACGCATACTTTGAAGGTGAAAGGCGGCACGTTTACGCTCATTGATGAAAGCTATAACGCCAATCCTGCATCCATGGCAGCAGCGCTCTCGCTGGCTGGATCGCTGCCGTTGCAGGGGCGTGGGCGGCGCGTGGCTGTGCTCGGTGATATGCTGGAACTGGGCAAACATTCCGAAAAACTGCAAGGCGAATTGGCCGAGCCAATTGCAGCGGCAGGTATTGCCAAGGTGTTTCTTGGCGGCAAAGAAATTAAAGTACTCAAGGATTTGCTGCCCGTTGAAATGGGCTGCGAATATAGCCAAAGCGTTGATGAACTTAAGGAAATGGTCGCGGGCGCTATCAGGCCTGATGATATCGTTGTGGTGAAATCATCCAATGGCATCGGCTTTTCCAAGCTCATTGAGTATTTAGTGAAAACATTTCCGCCGGTTACACCGGCGCTAAGTGCGGCCGAATAGCCGGTACGGGGGAACTATTGAATGCTGGCTTATTTGGCTGAAATTTCTGACACGCTGTCGTTTTTCAACGTGTTTCGCTACATCACTTTCCGCACGGGCGGCGCGCTAATTACAGCGGCGCTTTTGGTGTTTATGTTCGGGCAATCCATCATTGATGGCCTTCGTGCCAAACAGGGTAAAGGTCAGCCGATCCGCGCTGACGGGCCGCAAACACATTTCAAAAAAGCCGGCACGCCGACGATGGGCGGGCTGATGATTTTGGCAGCAATCCTCGCTTCTTCGCTTATTTGGGCGGACCTCAAAAGCGGCTATGTGATCGTCGTTCTGCTGGTAACAATTGGCTTTGGCGCGATTGGTTTTTATGATGATTATCTCAAAGTCACCAAGCAAACCGACAAGGGCTTTTCGGGCAAGGCACGTTTAGGTTTGGAAATAGTGATTGCGGGTATCGCGGTTTTTTGCATCAGCCGCATCGGCGCTGCGCCGTTTTCGACCTCGCTGACATTTCCTTTCCTCAAGAATTTCATCATCGATTTGGGTTGGTTTTTCATTCCATTCGCGGCGTTTGTCGTTGTGGGTGCAGGCAATGCGGTGAATTTGACCGATGGTCTGGATGGGCTGGCCATCGTGCCCGTGATGATCGCGGCTGCCTCGTTCGGCGTGATCTCCTACCTCTCCGGTAATGCTGTTTTCGCCAATTATTTGCAGATTCATTTCGTACCTGGCACCGGCGAATTGGCTGTAGTTCTCGGCGCGGTTATTGGCGCGGGTCTTGGGTTTCTGTGGTTTAACGCTCCGCCAGCGGCCATTTTTATGGGCGATACTGGCTCGCTGGCGCTAGGCGGCTTGATTGGCACTGTGGCTGTTGCCGTGAAGCATGAAATCGTTATGGGCATCATCGGCGGGCTGTTCGTCATGGAGGCCATGTCGGTGATTATCCAAGTCGGATATTTCAAAATGACGGGTAAGCGCGTGTTTCTCATGGCGCCGATCCACCATCATTTTGAGAAACTTGGCTGGACGGAAAGCCAAGTTGTTGTGCGGTTCTGGATCATTTCGGTGATCTTAGCGCTTCTCGGTCTCTCCACATTGAAACTGCGGTGAGACGATGATTGCGGCCACCACATTCAAGGGAAAAAGGGTTGCGCTGTTCGGCTTAGGCGGCTCAGGCTTGGCTACTGCTGAGGCTTTGCATGCAGGTGGTGCCCTTGTTTCGGCATGGGATGACAATCCGGCAAGTGTGGCTAAGGCAATTGAAAAGGGTATTGCTACCGCCGATTTGGCCAAGGCTGACTGGTCGCAGTTTGATGCGTTTGTGCTCTCGCCCGGCGTGCCGCTGACGCACCCGAAGCCGCATTGGACCGTGGACTTGGCGCGGGCCGCGAAGGTTGAGATTATTGGCGACGTGGAGCTGTTTGTGCGGGAGCGCAAAACTCATGCGCCTAGCGCGCCGTTCATTGCGATTACAGGAACCAATGGCAAGTCTACGACGACCGCGCTTATCGCCCATGTTCTAAAAACGGCAGGCCGGGATACGCAGCTTGGCGGTAATATTGGCACAGCGGTGATGACACTAGATGCACTAGCGTCTGATAAATTCTACGTGGTTGAATGTTCTTCCTATCAGATCGATCTCGCACCCTCGATCAATCCGAGCGCTGGCATTTTGCTCAATGTGACGCCTGATCATTTGGATCGGCATGGTTCCATTAAGCACTATGCTGATGTGAAGGAGCGACTGATTGCCGGAAGCGACGTGGCGATTATTGGCCAAGACGATGCGATTTGTGTAGCGATTTCAGATAGATTGGTGAAATCCGGCCACAAAACCATTCGCATTTCCAAAAACACTTTCCAACAAAATGGGCTGTTTGCTGACGGCTCAGTGCTGGTAGAAACAATTGATGGCAATGCCCATGTCGTGGCAGAGCTTGCGGGCATTGGCTCCCTGCGTGGTGAGCATAATGCACAAAATGCGTTGGCTGCCTTTGCGGCTTGCCGTGCTGTCGGCCTTAGTGACGCTGAAATTCAGGCGGGATTTAAGAGTTTTCCCGGCCTTGCGCACCGCATGGAACAGGTAGGGCGCTTGGGCAAAGTGTTGTTTGTAAACGACAGCAAGGCGACGAATGCGGAAGCCGCTGCGCCAGCGCTTTCGTCGTTCCCTCGCATCTATTGGATTGCGGGCGGGCTGGCGAAAGAGGGAGGCATTGATGCGCTTTCTTCGTTCTTTCCGCGCCTTGCTAAATGCTACTTAATCGGCGAAGCTGCGCCACAGTTTGCCGCTACAATCGGCACCAAAGCGCCGTTTGAAATATCAGGTACTTTGGCGCAAGCTGTTGCCCATGCCGCAGTTGATGCGGCACTGGATGGGGTGGCGGAACCGGTTGTTTTGTTATCTCCTGCGTGCGCGTCTTTTGATCAGTTCAAGAATTTTGAAAAGCGAGGCGACGCATTCCGCGACGCCGTGCTTAGCCTTCCGGGCATTAAGACAATGGGTGGAGAAATCTGATGGTAAGTCGCGCGGACCGCAGCAGCGTTGCCAAATGGTGGTGGACTATTGATCTCTATTTCCTTGGCAGCTTTTTGGCCCTTATGGGACTGGGTATTATATTGTCTTTCGCGGCCAGCCCGGCGGTGGCGGAACGTATCGGGCTGCCGCAATATCACTTTGTTGAGCGGCAAGCGCTGTTCATGATTCCCTCGTTCATGGCCATGATTGCTGTGTCATTTTTGGATGAACGGCAAGTGCGGCGCTTGGCTTTGGCGCAGCTTGCTATTGCGGTTATGATGTTGATTTTAGTGCTTTTTATCGGGGTTGAGGTCAAGGGCTCCAAACGTTGGCTGTCGTTGGCTGGCATGACCCTGCAACCATCTGAATTTATGAAGCCGGCATTTGTGGTTATCTGTGCCTGGCTGTTCGCCGAGCGGGCAAAACATCCGGAAATTCCTGGAAATCTGATGGCAACAATTTTGTTTGGCATTGTGCTAACCCTGCTGGTCGCCGAGCCAGATTTGGGCCAGACCATGCTGACAACAGCGACTTGGGGAACAATGTTTTTCATGGCCGGAATGCCGTGGTTGTGGATCATCCTGATGCTGGGTGTGGTGGTGTTCGGTTCTTTCTCTGCGTACAACTTTTTCCCGCACGTGGCGGCGCGTATTGATAAGTTTTTGACCGGAGAAGGTGATACATTTCAAATAGATACGGGTCGTGAGGCGATGATACGCGGTAGCTGGTTCGGGCAAGGCCCGGGCGAAGGTTCGGTCAAACGCATCCTTCCCGACAGCCATACGGACTATATTTTCTCGGTCGCGGCTGAAGAGTTCGGCCTGATTTTTTGCTTCGGTCTTTCCCTTCTTTTTGCCTTCATCGTGATGCGCGGTTTGCGTTACGCGCTGCGGGAGCGGGATGATTTTACGCGCCTCGCCGTGGCCGGTTTGGTGGTGCAGTTTGGCTTCCAGTCGATTATCAACATTGGCGTGAATTTGCAGCTCTTGCCTGCCAAGGGCATGACCTTGCCGTTCATTTCCTACGGCGGTTCCTCGCTGGTAGCGATGGGCATCGCGATGGGCTATGTGCTTGCTTTAACACGGAAAAAGGCACGGGCGAACGTTACGGTTCAGCCACGACGCACTTCACCCATGCTGGTTCCTGCTGAATGAGCAGGGTTGCGCTGATAGCGGCGGGCGGCACGGGCGGACATGTGTTTCCGGCTGAATCGCTGGCGCATGAGCTAAAAGCGCGGGGCTGGAGCGTGCATTTGGCGACGGATTCGCGCGCCGAGCGTTTTGCGGGGAAGTTTCCGGCGGATGGTATTCATATCATTCCGTCTGCCACATTTGGCTCTAAGAACCCGATTTCATTGATAAAAACGGCATGGACCCTGCTTTCGGGCGTGCAAGCCGCAAAGCTGCTGATTAGGACTATAAAGCCTAGTATTGTGATCGGTTTTGGCGGGTATCCAACGCTGCCGCCGCTTTACGCGGCGACGAAACTCAAGATTCCGACGCTTATCCACGAGCAAAATGCGGTGATGGGCAGAGCCAACGCAGCGCTGGCAAAGCGGGTGACGGCTATTGCTGGGGGCTTTCTGCCGGAGAGCGGAGCAGCCTATCCGGAGAAGACAATTCTCACCGGAAATCCGGTGCGGCCTGAGGTGCTGGCGGCATCCGCCGTGCCTTATTCGCCAGCTGAATCTGGTGACTTTAATCTGCTGGTTTTTGGCGGCAGTCAGGGTGCGCAATATTTCTCTAAAGCCATTCCGGAAGCGGTCGAGATTGTATCGGCAACCGCCCGAGATGGATACGGAAACGATACGGAGACAATACGCCAGCGGCTCAAGATCACGCAGCAGGCTCGAATCGAAGACGAAGCCGATGTTCGCGCGGCTTATCAGCGGATGGGCATCGCCGCAGAAGTAGCGCCGTTTTTTCAAAACATGGCGGGGCGGATTGCGAGCGCGCAATTCGTGATTTCGCGGGCAGGGGCTTCTACGGTTTCCGAGCTTGGCGTCATCGGGCGGCCTTCGCTTTTGGTGCCTTATCCATTTGCGCTGGACCATGACCAAGCTGCCAACGCGGCGGCGCTGCAAGCGGCGGGCGGCGCGATGGTGGTGAAGCAATCTGAGCTGACGCCGCAAACGATTGCGGACATTATTTTGTCCATTATGAACGACCCGCAAAAAGCGGCGGCGACTGCGGCGGCGGCAAAGAGCTCATCCATGCCACATGCAACCCAGTTGCTTAGTGACCTTGCAGAGGCTATTGCCAGCGGCAAGACTGTTGGCGAATTCAAGCGCGACGCAAAGATTTAAAGAAGGAACTCTTCCATGAAGATGGAGCCGAATATTGGTCTTGTGCATTTCATTGGCATAGGCGGCATTGGCATGAGCGGCATTGCCGAGGTGCTGCATAATCTTGGATTCAAGGTGCAAGGCTCGGACCAAGCCGACAGCGCCAATTGCCAGCGGCTGCGCGATAAGGGCATTGAAGTTTTCCTCGGTCACACGGCGGCGAACCTTGGCGATGCCGATGTTGTTGTGGTTTCAACGGCAATTAAGAAGAGCAATCCGGAATTAATGGTGGCGCGCGAGCGGCTGCTTCCCATCGTGCGGCGCGCGGAAATGTTGGCTGAGTTGATGCGCTTTCGCCAAGCGGTGGCCATTGGCGGCACGCATGGCAAGACGACGACGACATCCATGGTTGCGGCGCTACTGGATGCTGGCGGGCTGGACCCGACGGTTATCAACGGCGGCATTATCAACGCCTATGGCACCAATGCTCGTATGGGTGATGGCGACTGGATGGTGGTGGAGGCGGACGAGAGCGACGGCACTTTCTTGAAGCTGCCAGCGGACGTTGCTGTGATAACCAACATTGATCCGGAGCATTTGGATCACTACGGCACGTTTGACAAAGTGCGCGAGGCGTTCCGCAACTTTGTGGAAAATGTGCCGTTCTATGGCTTTGGCGTGATGTGTCTGGATCATCCAGAAGTGCAGGCGCTGGTATCGCGCATCGAGGACCGCCGCGTAATTACCTATGGTGAAAACCCGCAGGCCGATGTGCGCTTTCACAACACGCGCGTTGAGGGACCAGGCACGAATTTTGACGTGACCATTCGCGAGCGCAAGACCGGCAAGCTGACGGAGATTACGGGCCTTCGCCTGCCGATGCCGGGCCGCCACAATGTTTCCAACGCGACGGCGGCAATTACTGTTGCGCATGAACTTGGCATTGGACCGGAAGCCATCAAGGCGGGATTGCTTGGCTTTGGCGGCGTAAAGCGACGCTTTACGCATACGGGCACTTGGAATGGTGTTGAGATATTTGATGATTATGGTCATCACCCTGTCGAAATTAAAGCCGTGCTGAAAGCGGCGCGGGATTCAGCTTCGGGCAAGGTTATCGCGATCGTGCAGCCGCATCGCTATACGCGCTTGGCTTCACTGTTTGATGATTTCGCGGCGTGCTTTAATGATGCTGATACCGTGATTATGGCGCCGGTTTATGCGGCGGGCGAAGAGCCGATTGAGGGTGTGAACTCCGAGACGCTGGTGGAGCGCATTCGCTCTGGCGGGCATCGCGATGCACGGTCTGTTCAGAGTGCTCCGGAATTGGCACCGCTGGTACGCTCACTCGCCAAGCCCGGCGATTATGTGATCTTGCTAGGGGCGGGGAATATTACGCAGTGGGCCTATGCGCTTCCTAAGGAGCTGAACGCTCTCTAAAAATCCACTGCGGCAGATGATTGGCAACGGGTTTGGCCGTCATTCCGGACAAGCGAAGCGCAGATCCGGAATCCAGAGTCGAGGATTTGGCCGGTGTCAAAATGAGTTGTTGCGGTGAATGTTTTGTGTGACTGAGATAGTGGAAAATGGACCGCTATCCATCTCTGGATTCCGGATCTGCGCTGCGCTTGTCCGGAATGACGGTAGCAGGGGTAGTGTTTGGGCTAATTGTTTTCAGTCATCATTCTGCTGACGAAAGCACTGAATTTTAAGGAACGGCCATGAACGGGCAAGCACTGATAGCGAAACTTGGGTCCAAATTGGACGGCTTGCGCGGGCGCATAATGCCTAATGCCGAGATGGACAAGATCACTTGGTTTCGCGCCGGCGGCTTGGCGGAAGTTTTATATCAGCCTGCGGATGAGGAAGACTTGGCGCAGTTTTTGGCCGCTGTGCCGGAAGAAATTCCGGTCATGCCGGTGGGCATTGGGTCTAATCTTCTCGTTCGTGATGGCGGCATTGCGGGCTTTGTGGTGCGCCTTTCCGCCAAGGGGTTTGGCGAGGCTGTGCAAGTGAGCGACACCACCATTCGCGCGGGCGCTGCAACGCCGGATAAGCGGGTTGCGGCACTGGCGCTTGAAATGGGGCTTGGCGGGTTTCATTTTTATCACGGTATTCCCGGCGGCATCGGCGGCGCGCTGCGCATGAATGCGGGTGCGAACGGCGTTGAAACGCGCGAGCGCGTCATCGAAGTGCGCGGCATTGACCGCAAAGGCAATCTCCACGTCATGAGCAATGCCGACATGGGCTATGCCTACCGCCATTCATCTGCGCCGAAGGATTTGATTTTCACATCTGCCCTGTTTGAAGGCGTGCCGATGGACAAGCAAGAAATCCGCGCAAAGATGGACGAGGTGCAAAATCATCGCGAAACTGTGCAGCCAATTAAAGAAAAGACCGGTGGTTCGACGTTTAAAAATCCGGATGGCCATTCGGCGTGGAAGCTCATCGACCAAGCAGGCTGCCGCGCATTGATGATCGGCGGGGCGCAAATGTCGCCCATGCACTGCAATTTCATGATCAACACCGGCACCGCGCACGGCTATGATCTTGAATATCTAGGCGAAACCGTGCGCCAGCGCGTGATGGAAAATTCAGGCATTAGGCTGGAATGGGAAATCAAGCGCATAGGCGCGTTTAAGCCGGGGAAAGAAGTGCAGGAGTTTTTGGGGCAGCTTCTATAACAACCTCATGTCAGTGGGAGTCGTCCAAATGTCACCTTTCGACAATATTGAAGCGTCTCTGCCAAATGGCTTTCATGATGCTGAACTGCAAAAGGTAGTCATCGACTACATGAAGATGGAAGTGCAGGTCACGCTCGATATATGGATTGGTCAGATAGACGATCCAGAGCTGCGCGAAAGCTACCGTAAAGCGGTTCTGACACTGTCTGGTTTGATATTTTGGATCATTGACGCGCCATCTTTTGATTATCCGTATGATCTCGGCGGCGGGATCAGTGTTGATTCAGGTCCTATTGCTAGTCTCGAAGAGGCACGCAAAGCTCATTTACCACCGATTCCAGAGGGCACGTTTGGTAACTATTTCTATGTCAATGATTGGAATTCGTTGATGTACTTTTGCGCCAAGGATGCGTCTTTGACTTGGATCGGCGATAGAACCGTTCGGCAGTATCTCGACTGAAGTGTTAGTGGGCGATTGTCGTAAAGGCTAAATGGCTGTATGGTTTGGCAGAATTTTTGATGGGCACGCCTCCTGTGTTCGCGAGTGGAAGTTGACGATGTCGATCAATGCCTCAGCAAAAATATTTGGCACTCAACTTGGTCGCGCTCGCGCCGAGGCTATCAGTGCAATTGAAGGTCAAGTTCTGACTGACGAGCAGCGCAAGCGCTTTGCGGAATGGGAAGCGGCGGCACTTACGCCGGAACAGCAGCGCGTTGAAATTCGGCGCTTATATAAGTCGGGCGTTGACATTAAGTGAGCTACGCCACTGGGATTGATGCACTTTGCTATCCCGAGACGAGCGTATTACGGAACAAGGCTGATCTACAAGATCAAAGCGCGCTCGACGCCTATGAATTGGATATGGTTCTTACCCGTTCCAAGGAGCCTTGGCCTGCTGGCCAGCTAGACGTCGCCCACTATCTTTCCCTGCACCATCACCTCTTTCAAGATGTCTATGAGTGGGCGGGCACTTTGCGGACCGTAAGGATTGGCAAATCTGGCGTTTGGTTTTGTTATCCTGAACACATCAAAAGTGAGATGGCCAATTTGTTTGTTTGGCTGAAAAGTGACAACTATTTTCAGTTATTGGGCGCGATGGAATTTTTCAAAAAGGCGGCGCGGTTATTGTCCGAGCTCAATGCGATACATCCGTTTCGCGAAGGTAATGGCCGGACGCAAATGTCACTCTTGACGATATTGATAGACAATGCCGGATTGCCGTTCAACGTGGCTCAGTTGGAGCCCAAGCGGGCGATGGACGCCATGATTTTTAGCTTCCGGGGCAATCTGTTGCCGCTAGAGGAACTCATTTTTGATTTGGTTCGGTCTTAACAATTTTCAATCTTAACTCCTCACCACTTGCCAGCGAATCAACTCTCTGATTCTGTGGTTCCCATTAGCGTTTCGTAAAAAATGAGTCGGCGCGTGTTGCGCGGCAGCTTTGGTGCCTTGCCAGAGTGGACTCTAAGTTTGCGGGCGCGGTTTGCCGGGGGGCAATCTTGAGGGTTTTGGATATGACGAAGAAACATGTGGCTGTTTTGATGGGCGGGTTTTCATCGGAGCGGCCTGTCAGCCTGTCTTCCGGCGCGGCCTGCGCTGAGGCGCTGGAGGCTGAGGGCTATAAGGTCACGCGGGTGGATGTGGACCATGATGTGGCGACGGTGCTGAATGAGTTGAAGCCGGACGTGGCGTTTAATGCATTGCATGGGCCGTTTGGCGAAGACGGCACGATACAGGGCATTTTGGAATATTTGCAAATTCCCTACACCCATTCGGGCGTGCTGGCGTCGGCGCTGGCGATGGATAAGCAGCAGGCCAAGATTATCGCCAAGGCCGCGCGCATTCCAGTGGCCGAAGCTAAAGTGATGAGCCGCTTTGACATTAAAGATGTTCACCCGATGAAGCCGCCTTATGTCGTGAAGCCGGTGAATGAGGGTTCGAGCTTTGGCGTGGTGATTGTGAAGGAAGATCAATCACATCCGCCGCAGTTGATTTCATCGTCCGCCTGGAGCTTTGGCGAGAAGGTTATGGTCGAGCGTTACATCGAGGGACGCGAGTTTACCTGCGCTGTGATGGGTAATGTGGCGCTTGGGGTGACGGAAATCATTCCGCTCGGCCATTCCTTTTACGATTATGAATCAAAATACGTAAAAGGTGGCTCAAAACACGAATGTCCGGCAAAACTTTCACCAAAAATTTACCAAAAAATACAATTGTTAAGTTTGAAGGCGCACCAAGCGATGGGGTGCCGCGGCGTGAGTCGTTCAGACTTCCGGTATGACGATCGTTTCTCCGAAGATGGGGAAATAATCTGGCTGGAAGTGAACACACAGCCCGGCATGACACCCACTTCTTTGGTGCCGGAAATTGCAGCCGCAGCCGGGCATACGTTCGGTGAGCTGCTAAGTTGGATGGTAGAGGAAGCGTCGTGTTTGCGTTAGCTGGCAAAAAGCAACAGAAGAGGACCTACACGGCGGCGGATGTCGATGTGCAGGAAACTCGTGTGTTGCCGCGCTATTTGCGCAAGCCAATGCGAATGCTGACAAGGCTGAAGGCAGGCAATGTTACCATTCCGCGCCATTCCGGCATTGTCGCGACCTTCATTTTGTTTTTGAGCACCGGCGTTTATGGCACAATTATCGGCGGGCATACCGCTGATGTGACTGAGGCTGTGACTTCGCGTGTCGGCTTCGCCATCACCGAGGTGAATGTTTCCGGACATCGTGAAACATCTGAGATTGATGTTTTGGGCGAACTTGGCCTTGATGGCTCAACCTCGCTTATTGGCTTTGATACAGACGCAGCGCGTGAGCGCTTGATTGCCTTGCCATGGGTGACGTCGGCGGAAATTACGAAGGTCTATCCGAATTCGCTCAATGTGAAGATTGGCGAGCGTAAGGCGTTCGCGATTTGGCAACATGATGAAGAATTATCCCTGATCGAAGAAGATGGCCATGTCATCGTGCCGTTCGCGCATCCAGAATTTTCGACATTGCCGCTGGTTACGGGCGTTGGTGCAGAGCGCGAGGCGAAGCTCTTGGTTCCCGCCGTTGCGGCCATTCCAGAACTGAAATCCCGCGTGAAAGCGCAGATGTTGATTGCCGGACGTCGCTGGGATATTCGCCTTGATAATGGCGTGACGATACAATTGCCGGAAGGCGATCCTGCGGATGCGCTTGCAAAGCTGGCTGAGGTCGATAGCGCGACCGGGCTTTTGTCCAAGGATATTGAATTGGTGGATATGCGCTTGCCGGACCGGATGGTGGTGCGCTTGACGCAGGAAGCCATGGTCGTGCGTGACGAAGAAGTTAAAGCTCTAAACGACAAAGCCAAGAAGGCAGGAAAACATACATGACGCTGCTTGGTGGGCTGACAGGGCGGGGTTCGAAGCGCACAGGGCTTGTGACGGTGCTGGACGTTGGCTCGACCAAAGTTTCCTGCGTGATCGCACGCCTAACACCGCGCGGCGAAAGCGCGTTGCTGCCAGGCCGCACGCATAAGGTTGAGGTTTTGGGCATCGGCCATCAGCGTTCGCGCGGTGTGAAGTCTGGTGTGATTGTTGAATTGGATAATGCCGAGCAGGCTATCCGCCACGCTGTTGATGCAGCCGAGCGCATGGCGGGCATGACGGTGGATTCGCTGATTGTGAATGTTTCTGCTGGCCGCATTAAAGGCACGACGATTAACGCCTCTGTTGCGCTTGGCGGGCATGGTGTGGACGAGAGCGATATCAGCCGTGTGCTGGCCGCTGGCACAAAGCGTGCGCAGGCAGTTGAGCGCAAAGTGCTGCACGTTTTGCCGGTGTCTTACACGCTTGATGCTGAGACTGGCATTCGCGATCCGCGTGGCATGGAAGGCCATCAGTTGGGCGTCGATTTGCATGTGCTGACGGCAGATGCCGCGCCGCTGCGTAATTTGGAACTATGTATCAACCGCGCGCATTTGAGCGTGGAGCAGATGGTGGCGACACCTTATGCATCCGGCCTTTCGGTGTTGGTCGATGATGAAGCTGAACTTGGTGCGGCTTGCATTGATCTTGGCGGCGGCACGACGACAATTGCCGTGTTTTCCGAAGGTAAGTGCGTTCATGCGGACGCGCTGGCCATTGGCGGCAATCATGTGACGATGGATTTGGCACGAGGCTTGTCCACACGTTTGGACGAAGCGGAATTGCTAAAAGTGCGATTTGGTTCGGCACTTTCAAGCTCGACTGACGATCGCGAAATGATTGCGGTCAGGACTATTGGCGACGATCATGGCGACGGTTCTCATCAAGTGCCGCGCTCGGCAATGACGCGCATAATCAAGGCCCGTGTTGAAGAAACATTGGAGCTGGTGCGTGATCGTTTGAATCAATCCGGATATGGCAATGTTGTTGGCAAGCGCGTGGTTTTGACCGGCGGTGCCAGCCAATTGCAGGGTTTGCCGGAAGCGGCGCGGCGCATTCTTGGCCGTGGCGTTCGTATCGGCCGTCCACTGGGCGTGACCGGACTGCCGGAGGCCTATAAGGGGCCGGCATTTGCGGCAACAGCCGGACTTTTGATTTACCCGCAGGTAGCGGAACACGAACAAGCATCAACCGGTACATCCATCGGCTGGCGCATGACAGGAACCGGAGGCCGTTTTGCTCGCGTTGGGCAATGGCTGAGAGAGAGCTTTTAATAATCACGGGGCAACCCAGACATTAGCATCCGCAGCGGCAAAGCGGGGCAACATACGAGAGGTACTAAAGCCATGACGATCAATCTCAAGAAGCCAGACATCACTGAGCTGAAGCCACGGATCACCGTATTTGGCGTCGGCGGCGGCGGCGGCAATGCTGTCAACAACATGATCAATGCCGGTCTTAAGGGCGTTGACTTTGTTGTGGCCAATACGGATGCGCAAGCGCTTTCATTGACCCGCGCTGATCGCGTTATCCAGCTTGGTGTTTCGGTAACCGAGGGTCTTGGCGCTGGCTCGCAGCCTGAGGTTGGCCGTGCGGCCGCTGAAGAGTGCATCGACGAAATTCTTGATCATTTGCAAGGCACGCACATGTGCTTCGTGACTGCTGGTATGGGCGGCGGCACCGGTACAGGCGCTGCTCCTGTTGTGGCGCGCGCTGCCCGCGAACGCGGTATTTTGACAGTTGGCGTTGTGACCAAGCCTTTCCATTTTGAAGGCCTGCGCCGTATGCGCACTGCCGACATGGGCATCGAAGAATTGCAGAAGAACGTTGATACGCTCATCGTCATTCCGAACCAAAACCTCTTCCGCATTGCCAATGACAAGACAACGTTTGCCGACGCTTTCGCGATGGCTGACCAAGTGCTTTACTCTGGCGTTGCTTGCATCACTGATTTGATGGTTAAGGAAGGCCTTATCAACCTCGACTTCGCTGATGTTCGCTCCGTAATGCGCGATATGGGCAAGGCGATGATGGGCACTGGCGAGGCATCAGGCGAAGGCCGTGCAATGGCCGCTGCTGAGGCTGCTATTGCCAACCCGCTGCTCGATGAAAGCTCCATGAAGGGCGCCAAGGGCTTGCTCATTTCCATCACCGGCGGTCGCGATATGACGCTGTTTGAAGTGGATGAAGCTGCTACCCGCATTCGCGAAGAAGTGGACCAGGATGCTAACATCATTCTCGGCGCGACATTTGACGAAGCGCTTGAAGGCATCATCCGCGTATCAGTTGTTGCGACTGGTATTGACAAGTCTTTGCATGACATTGCCACTGCACCAACTGAGTTTCGCCAGACAGCACGTCCAGTAGTGCGTCAGGTTCAGGCTCCTGTTGCGCAAGTGCAGCGCCCTGTTGTGAAGGCTCCGGAAGCTATCGTTGTGCCAGCGCCAGTGGCTGCCATTGACGCTGATCCAATCACTGCGGCTATCCAAGCTGCGGAGACAGAGTTTGCACAGACCATGCGTGCTCCTGAACAAGAGTTTCGTCCTGCCAGCGGCTTGTTTCGCAACGCACAGCCAGAAGTAACGGCTGCGCCGATTATGCGTCATGAGCCTGTTGTTGCGCCGGTTGCCCGTGCACCACAGCAAGCGCCTGTCATGCAAGAGACCCGTATGCCACGTGTTGAGGATTTCCCACCGGTTGTTCAGGCCGAAATGGAACGTCGCTCGGCTCCTGCGCAGCAATATCGTGCGCCGGAACCACAGGGCCCGATGGGGTTGCTCGCCCGAATCAAGCATGGTCTGATTGGCCGTGATGAGGAGGTTTCCCAGCCGCAGCAGGTTGCCGCGCCGCGTGAACCTGTAATGCAGCGTGCGCCGGAACAGCGCCGTCCATTGACTCAAGAAGCGGCCGCGTATGCACCACGCCGCACAAATCTTGACGATCAGGGTCGTGTTGCTCCTCAGGCCCGCGTGACTCAAGAAGATGACGGCCTTGAAATTCCGGCATTCTTGCGTCGCCAAGGCTAAATTGCCCTAATTTAGGGCAATTTAATCAATATTTAACGAAAACCCGTTGCTATGTGAATAGCGGCGGGTTTTGTGTTTTGTGAGCGTTATTATGTGTAACAAATCTCGTATTCAGGTAACAAAAGGTAAGAAACCGTGATTTGGCTTGTTGGTGCACATCCGGCTATCTTACGAAAATCAAAAGCGAACCAAGCGAGCGGGACAGCGCGGGGTTCGATTAAATTGCAGGCCGAGCCAATCGGCCGCGACGAAGTGCTTGGGGTTATCCATGGGGTTTGAATTGAACGGCTATCAAACGACGGTCAATGAGCGTGTGACGCTCTCCGGTGTTGGTGTTCATAATGGTTCACCCGTTTCTGTGACATTTCTGCCCGCTGACCCGAACACTGGCATCGTATTTCAAAAATCCAACCTAGCTAAAGATTCCAAAGACATTCGCGCTGTTGTGAGCGAAGTTGGCTCCACTGACTTTTGCACTGTGCTTGGGAAAAGCGATAACGGACGCATTGGCACCGTTGAACATTTGATGGCCGCGCTTAGCGGTCTTGGTATTGATAATCTCACAGTGCTGATTGATGGCGATGAAGTACCGATATTGGATGGTAGCGCGCAAGAATTTGTGGATGCTATCGATCAGGTTGGACTGTTTGTGCAGCCGGTGAAGCGGCGGTTCATTCGGGTTACGAAGCCTGTGCGCGTTTCTAGCGGTTCTTCATGGGCTGAGTTCCATCCTTATTCCGGCACACGTTTTGAGGTCGAGATTGACTTCGAAAGCCCTGCTATTGGCCGCCAAGCCTATATTGGCGATATTGAGCCGGATACATTCCGCCGTGAACTAGCCCGCGCGCGCACATTTGGCTTTATGAAGGATGTCGAGCGCCTCTGGGCTGCCGGTCTGGCGCTTGGTTCGTCATTGGATAATTCCGTGGTCATTGGCGATGATGAACGTGTCATCAACCATGGTGGCTTGCGTTATAAGGACGAGTTTGTTCGCCACAAGACACTCGATGCTATTGGTGACTTGGCTCTCGCCGGAGCACGGTTTATCGGCTGCTATCGCTCGTATCGCGGCGGGCATAAGCTGAATGCTTTGGCATTGCGGACACTGTTGTCGGATCGTTCAGCCTATGAAGTGGTGGAGCCAGCCGGACGCGAGAAGCGCGGTGCATCGTATGAGTATGTCGCGGTAAATGCGCCTGCCTATGCGCCTTGGGTAATTTGAGAAATCGCTGAGCGGTGTCGTAGACACATAGATTTCAACGCCTTGCCTTAAATTAGAACCAATGTTCTTCAACAAGCGGACAAGATAAAGTGCATGTTTATGCTGCAATGACATTGCCGCATGACGGTGCTTGTGGTTTATGTGTGCCAAAGACGAGCGGGATTATTATCCCGTGATTGATATTTGGCGGATCAGGGCAGGCAATGAACGGCATGATGATAGCGACACTGAAATCCGGAATGGTTGCACTAGCGGCAATGCTGCTTCTCAATGGCTGCGCATCGAAGGATGACATTGATATTGAGACCTATGTCAATCAGGTGGAACCTGCCGACCAGTTGTTTAACCAAGGCCTTGCCAACTTGAACTCCGGACGTGCAAGTGAAGCTGTCAAAAAGTTTGCCGCCGTTGATCGCCAGCATCCTTATTCCGAATATTCCCGCCGCTCAATTGTGCTTGGTGCTTTTGCCAACTATCGCCAGGGCAACTATCCTGATGCAATAGCGTCTGCCAAGCGCTTCGTGACACTTTACCCGACCGATAAAGATGCAGCTTACGCGCAATACATAATAGGTCTATCGTATTGGCGTCAGATTCCTGACGTAACGCGCGATCAAAGTGACTCGCGCCGCACAATCGCCGCCATGCAGCAGCTCGTGGACCAATATCCTGACAGTGAATATGTTGAAGATGGCAAGGCGAAGATCCGTTTCGCACGCGACCAGATCGCCGGCAAGGAAATGCAGGTCGGCCGTTACTATCTGGAACAGAAAGAATATCTGGCTTCGATCAAGCGTTTCCGTTTGGTTGTTGAGCAATATTCCAACACCCGCCATACGGAAGAAGCGCTGGCACGCCTGACGGAAGCCTATTTCGCGCTTGGTTTGGCGGACGAAGCGCAGACCGCCGCCGCTGTGCTTGGTCATAATTTCCCGGACAGCCAGTGGTATAAAGACAGCTATAATCTGCTCCAATCCGGCGGCTTGCAACCACAGGAAAATACCGGCTCATGGCTTTCTAAGGCCGCTAAGACAATTACCGGCGCGTGAGCGCGTAACTTTCATGCTCTCGCACCTTTCGATCCGTGACATTGTCCTCATCGAGAAATTGGACATTGAATTTTCTCGTGGGCTTTCAGTGCTCACGGGCGAGACCGGGGCTGGTAAGAGCATTTTGCTGGATGCGCTGTCACTGGCACTTGGCGCGCGCGGCGATACCGGGCTGGTGCGCCATGGTGCGTCTCAGGGGCAAATTACGGCAGTTTTCGATTTAAGTATGAGCCATCCCGCACGCGAGATTATGGCGCGTAATGATATGGATGTGGATGGTGACTTGGTGCTGCGCCGCGTGCAGGCGGCGGACGGGCGCAGCAAAGTGTTCGTTAATGACCAACCTGCCAGCGTGACGCTGCTGCGCGACCTTGGCAAAGCGCTGGTGGAAATCCACGGCCAACATGATGATCGTGCGCTTGTATCGCCTGATGCGCACCGCGCGCTGCTGGATGCATTTGGCGGGCTTGATGGTGAGGCCTCGGCAGTTCGCAAAGCGTGGGCGGAGTGGCGCGGCGCAGAAAGTGCGCTGGCCAAACATCGCGCCCGGGTGGAGGCCGCCGCGCGCGAGGCGGACTATTTGCGGGCGTCATCTGCCGAGCTAACGGCGCTTAACCCACATGATAATGAAGAGGCGGAGCTTGCTGAGCAACGCCAAGCGATGATGCGGATTGAAAAGACGGCAACGGAAATCAACGATGCGAGTGATGTGCTTGCCGGTTCCGCATCGCCGCTGCCGACGCTGACCAGCCTGTTTCGGCGGTTAGAGCGCAAGAAGGCCGAGGCGCCTGAAATGCTGGAGCCGATTGCGACCGCTTTGGGCTTGGCGCTTGACCATTTGAATGATGCGCAAAGCGCAGTGGAAGCCGCCATTCGTGCTGCGAATTTTGATCCGAAAGTGTTAGAGCGTACCGAAGAGCGGCTGTTTGCCTTGCGTGCGGCATCGCGCAAATTCTCGGTGCCGGTGGATGGTTTGGCGAAGCTTGCCGAAAAAATGGCAGCTGATCTGGCGGATTTGGACGCGGGTGCAGGACGCTTGTCTGTCCTAGAGCATGAGGCGATCGCAACTCGCGCCACTTATGACCGGCTGGCTTTGGATTTATCTGGTAAGCGTAAAACGGCTGCCACAGCGCTTGAGGGCGCTGTGATGGCGGAATTGCCGGCATTGAAATTGGAACGCGCAGCGTTTCTGGTGGATATGCAAACAGAGGCGGATGCCCGTAGCTTGGACGGTATCGACACGCTGGAATTCCATGTACGCACCAATCCGGGCACCAAGTCCGGCCCGATGATGAAGGTGGCATCCGGCGGCGAGCTTTCGCGGTTTTTGCTTGCGCTAAAGGTGGCGCTGGCGGACCGTGGCTCGGCACCGACGCTGGTGTTTGATGAGATTGATACAGGCGTGGGCGGCGCGGTGGCGGATGCTATCGGGCAACGATTGAAACGACTGGCAGAAAAAGTGCAGGTGCTCTCTGTGACCCACGCGCCGCAAGTCGCGGCTCGGTCAGATACGCATTTCCTGATTGCTAAGGCGGAGGCAGGTGGCAAGATGGCCACCAGTATTTCCGTGATGAACCGCGCGCAGCGGTCCGAGGAAATTGCGCGTATGCTATCAGGCGCGGAGATTACCAGTGAGGCCCGCGCTGCGGCCGCGCGGCTGTTGCTCGGCAATTCCTCCTTGTAGTGCCAGATAATATTTGCCAAATTGGCGCGGGCGCTTTGATTGGGGAGATTGCATATGATGCGAACTTGGGGCGCGGCATTTATTATTACACTGGCCTTTGTGACCTCGTCTGGTGCGGCCAGTTTCGACTGTGCCAAGGCAAAGAGCAAAATTGAAAAAGCGATTTGTGCTGACCCGAAACTTTCGCAATTTGACGAAGATTTGAACCGCTACTATGGCGTGGCAACTGAGGCGCTGAAGGATGGCGCCTTATGCTTGAAAAGCGATGAGCGGGCATGGGTGAAGATCGTGCGCGACAAGTGCGGGCCGAAGACTGATTGTTTGGCAAAGGCTTATTTGGGGCGGCTGGCGACACTGGATGGCTTGCAGCCGGGCGCGAGCACAGTGAAATATGTTGAACTGCCGGCAGCGCCTTCGCTCATTGCTGCCATTCCACCGGAAACTGAGCCGGTGCCGAGCCACTCCAAGAAGTCGCTCGAAATGCGCGGACACCTTATTCACGAGGCGAGCGATCAGAATAATATGGGCTATGCCGTAAAGCCCGCCAAGGGCGCTGCGCGGGCGTTTGTGTATGACATGAGCATCGGCAACAGCGCCAACCATCAGATTGTAGCGGATGTCATCGCCCAAGAGCCGACGGCACGCTTTTTAGTGCGCGGGACGCTGGCCGATGATGGCGGGTTCGCCGATGACAAGTGCAGGTTTGTTTATCGGCTACCTTAAAATCAGTTATTCACCTTGCAGCGCTTGGCGCGTTCGCGGGCTTTGATTTGCGCAACGCGGCGTTCTTCGGCTCGGCTTAAGTCTGGATGACTGGTGTAGCAATCAGAATTGTCAAATGTATCTTGGCCGAGCTGCGACTTGAAGCAAAAGCCATTGTCGTCGTAAATCTGGTTGCGCTCGTACCATAGGTCATAGCAGCTGGTGGCGCTGGCGGGGGCAAGGCCTGCGGTGAGGGCAAGGGCTGTGACGGCGGGCAATAGAAATTTGCGCATCGGGATATCCTCTTGAAATGATGCCCCATTCAAGCAGGAAAATTTCGTATTTGCCATCACCTGTTTGGGGTACGCGCACAAAAAAAGAACGCGGTTGCCCGCGCCCTAGAGGGACTTGAGAGTCCTAGAGATTAAGCCGCGAATTGGTTCATCGTATTGTGGGCGCCGCCGGCTTTAAGCGCTGACTCGCCTGCGAAATATTCCTTGTGATCATCGCCAATGTCGGAGCCGGACATGTTTTGATGTTTCACGCAGGCGATGCCTTGGCGGATTTCGGCGCGTTGCACGTTTTTGACGTAGCCGAGCATGGCCTGTTCGCCAAAATATTCGCGTGCCAGATTGTCCGTGGACAGCGCCGCCGTATGGTAGGTCGGCAGCGTGATGAGGTGGTGGAAAATGCCCGCCCTTGCAGCAGAGTCGCGCTGGAAGGTGCGGATGCGCTCGTCGGCGATATTGCCGAGTTCCGTGCTGTCATAATCCACGCTCATCAGGCGGGCGCGGTCATATTTCGATACGTCCTTG
>JAYTVD010000071.1:0-6614 GCA_043744175.1 Phyllobacteriaceae bacterium | reverse complement strand
TGCGCGTGAGCGCTTCACGGGATAGTGTTCCGAGCAGCAGCATGGGTAGCGCAGCACCAATGCCGAACACCAGCATGGTGAGCGCAACGATGCTTAATTCTTTTCCCTGTGAGGCGAGCAGTGAGGCAGCGCCAAGTGTCGGGCCGACGCAAGGGCTCCAAACAGCGCCAAGCAACAGGCCGACAAGGAATTGGCCTTTAAGGCCGGTGGAAGAAAACCCGCCGAATTTGCCTTCCGCCCAATTGGCAACGGGGCCGCCCGCAAGCGCCAGTCTGGCTTGGAAGCTTGGCAGCACCAACACTGCGCCAATGGCGATCATGATATAGGCGGAAGCGATGCGGAAGACGCCAGCATTGAGACCGATCGAGAAGCCGATGGTGGCAACAAAAAGCCCGATGGTGATGAACGATAGTGCCAATCCGGTGGCAAGCGCCACCGGACCGAATTTATGCTCGGATGCTGCTGCGCCTAACACCAAGGGCAGTAGGGGCAGCACGCAGGGCGAAAATATGGAGAGCAACCCTGCGAGAAAGGCCAGACCGAGCGATGCCATGATGATTAGAGCGACGACGCGAGAAGGCCGGTGATGACGGCGACCTTGGTCTGACCGACGTTCCGGCCGGTTTCGTTTGTGCCTTTGAACGTAATCAATGTTGACTGTTGGTTGGCACCAAAGGCGGCGACATCATCTGTCTGGCTGTCGAAATCAATTTTCAGGATTTCCAGGTCTTTGTATTTTGCCTCGGCCGCCAGCTTTTGAATGATCGGCGCTTGCGCGCGGCAGGTCGGGCACCATGGTGCGGAAATATCGATGAGGATGGATTTTCCGGCTGCCTGATATTGCTGGAAAAGTTCCTTGGTGTAGGTGGCCTCTCCGGCGAAGGCAGGCACGGACAGGGCGATTGATGCAAAGGCGGAAAGTGCGAGAATGGTGCGGCGGGAAATCATGGCAGGCTCCAAATTAGGGGAAATTGATTTTCAGTAGCGCAGTAAGTGCCACTTGAAAAATCAATCGTCACTCACGTGCGGTCACATATTCGTGCACTGGAATTTATTAGTTTTTCAAAACCAGTTGAAACCAATTCCATTTGCCGCTAGTCGTAAGCCCATGAAACACAATGTACGTATCAATGGTTGGTGGCGGGTCGCTTAAATCGCGGCTCGGCAGCATATTGTTGGTATGTTTGTTTTGGAATTTAGAGGCCGCAGCGGGAAACCCCGGGCGGCTTTTTGTTTATGATGCTCCGGTTTAGAGCTGCGATTACGAAGGTTGGAATTTTAGATGGTCGTGACTTTGGATGATGGTTCGGAACAGTATGAAACCGGCGGCGGCATCAGCGTTAATCGCGCAAAAGTGCCGACGGAATATGCCGGGGCGATTGAAGCCTATGTGGATTTGCTGAATTCGCGGCGCGGGGCGGTGTTTTCGTCAAATTATGAATATCCGGGCCGCTACACGCGCTGGGATACGGCCATTGCCAATCCGCCGGTGATGATTACGTCTCGCGGGCATGATCTGAAGATTGAAGCACTGAACGGTCGCGGGCAGGTGATGCTGCCGTGGATTGCGGAAGTGCTGCGGGCGACTGCGGATATTGAGGTGACGGCGGTAACAGCCGACAAAATCACCGTGCGTGTGCTGGAGCCGAACCGCGCTTTCACCGAGGAAGAGCGCTCGCGCATCCCTTCGGTGTTTACGGTTTTGCGCTCGATTGTGGCGCTGTTTTTCTCCAGCACGGATGCGGAGCTTGGGCTTTACGGCGCGTTTGGCTATGATTTGTGCTTCCAGTTTGACCCGATAAAATTCAAATTGCAGCGTCCCGATGACCAGCGCGACATGGTGCTGTTTTTGCCGGATGAAGTGTTGGTGGTGGACCATTATTCGGCCAAGGCATGGCACCAGCGCTATGAGTTTGAGTTTAACGGTAAGTCCACGCATGGGCTTTCGCGCGAAACGGCGGACATGCCGTTTGTGCCAAGCACGGTGGACCCAGGTCGCGGCGACCATACGCCGGGCGAATATGCAAAGCTGGTGGTGAAGGCCATGGACAGCTTCAAGCGCGGTGATTTGTTTGAGGTTGTTCCCGGCCAAACTTTCTATGAGCAATGTCAGACTGAGCCGCCTGAAATTTCGCGCCGCTTGAAGGTCATCAATCCGTCGCCCTATTCGTTCTTCATCAATCTGGGCGCGGGCGAATATTTGATTGGTGCGTCGCCGGAAATGTTTGTGCGGGTCAACGGGCGGCGCATTGAGACATGCCCGATTTCGGGAACGATCAAGCGCGGCGATGATGCGATTTCTGACAGTGAACAAATCTTGAAGTTGCTCAACTCGAAGAAGGACGAGTCTGAACTGACCATGTGTTCGGACGTGGACCGTAATGACAAAAGCCGCGTTTGCGAGCCGGGCTCGGTGCGGGTTATCGGCCGTCGGCAGATTGAGATGTATTCTCGGCTGATCCATACGGTGGACCATATTGAGGGACGCCTGCGCGAAGGCATGGATGCCTTTGACGGGTTCCTCAGCCATGCGTGGGCCGTGACTGTGACCGGCGCACCGAAGCTCTGGGCGATGAGGTTTATTGAGGAAAACGAAAAGTCGCCGCGCGCCTGGTATGGCGGCGCGGTCGGTATGATCCACTTTAACGGCGACATGAACACGGGCCTGACGCTGCGCACCATCCGCATCAAGGAAGGCATCGCGCAAGTGCGGGCAGGGGCGACGCTGCTGTTTGACTCCATACCGGAAGAGGAAGAGGCGGAGACGGAATTGAAGGCGTCTGCCTTGATTTCAGCCATTCGCGAAGCCCCGAAGGGCAATGCGGCAGGCGGCGTGGAGAGCGCGGCCAAGGTGGGCGAAGGCGTCAACATTTTGCTGGTGGACCACGAGGATTCCTTCGTGCACACGCTGGCCAATTACTTCCGCCAGACCGGCGCGAAAGTGACGACTGTGCGCTCGCCTGTATCGGATGCTGTGTTCGATCAGGTTGATCCGGATTTGGTGGTGTTATCGCCCGGTCCCGGTTCGCCGAAGGATTTTGATTGCAAGGCGACGATAACAAAATCGCGGGCGCGGGATCTGCCGATATTTGGTGTGTGCTTGGGCCTGCAAGCCTTGGCGGAGGCCTATGGCGGCGAGCTGCGCCATTTGCATGTGCCGATGCACGGCAAACCATCGCGCATTCGCGTTTCAAGAAACGGCATCATTTTCTCGGGGCTACCGCAGGAGGTGACTGTCGGGCGCTATCATTCGATCTTTGCCGATCCAGTCCGCCTGCCGAAGGAATTCCGTGTGACGGCAGAGACTGATGACGGCGTTATCATGGCGTTTGAACATGATAAAGAGCCGATTGCCGCCGTGCAATTCCATCCGGAATCCATCATGACGCTGGGCGGCAATGCCGGTATGCGGATGATTGAAAATGTCGTGGCGCATATGCCGCGCCGCAAGCCGAAGGCTTGAGCCATGAGCGTTAAGGCCACAGTGCGCCGTCTCGCTGCCGCGTCCATCGCGGTGGCAATTCTTGTGATGGGCATGAAATTTGTGGCTTGGTATGTCACAGGCTCGGTGGCGCTTTTGTCGGATGCGCTGGAAAGCATTGTGAACGTCATTGCCGCGAGCGTCGCATGGTATGCCATCCGCCTCAGCCATAAGCCGGCCGATGATGACCATCCGTTCGGGCATCATAAGGCGGAGTATTTTTCTGCCGTTACCGAAGGCGTTCTAATTGTATTGGCGGCGGTCCTCATCTTTCGCGAGGCGTGGTTTGCGCTTGGTGCGCCCAAGATGTTGGAAGCTCCCGTACTTGGCTTGGCGATTAATGCCGCGTCTGCGGCAGTGAACGCGGTGTGGGCGTATATTCTTATTAGCACAGGCCGCAAGGCCCGCTCGCCAGCGCTGATTGCCGATGGAATGCACATAAACACTGATGTGATTACCTCTATCGGGGTATTGGCGGGATTGTTACTGTCCTTGGTAACGGGCTGGGTGTGGCTTGATCCTGTGATGGCCATGGTGGTGGCTGTGAACATTCTCTGGCAAGGCTGGCGGGTGATTTCCGGCTCTGTTCAGGGGTTGATGGACACGGCGCTGGAAAGCGGCGAGCAGGAGAAAATCCGCGCCACGATATCTGCGAGCGCGGCAGGGGCGATTGAGTTTCATGATTTGAAAACCCGCGAGGCTGGGTCCGTTCGCTTTGCGGAATTTCATCTGGTTGTGCCCGCCAGCATGACGGTTTCGGAAGCGCATGATATTTGCGACCGCATTGAAAACGCGTTGAAGGAGGAAATGTCGGATGTTTCGGTGCTCATCCATGTTGAGCCCGAACATAAGGTCAAACATGGCGGCTTTGCAGTTTAGAGTTTCATTACACTTTTCAGTATAGGTAACCTCACGTAACGAGGGCGGGAACCTATGACTAAATCACATAAATTCTGGGCGTTGAATATTGGCCTTATCGCGGGCATTGCGGCGATATTGTATGCCAATGGGCGCTTGCTAATTTGCAAATGCGGCTATGTGAAACTCTGGCATGGCGTGGTGTTCAGCTCGGAAAATTCACAGCATATTTCTGACTGGTATTCGCCGTCTCATACCATCCACGGCTTCCTGTTTTTCGGACTGATGTATCTTGTCGCCCGCAAGCTGCCTCTTGGACTTCGGCTGGCATTGGCGATTTTGATTGAGGGCGCTTGGGAGATATTTGAAAACTCAAGTTTCATTATCAATCGCTATCGTGAGGCGACCATTTCACTCGACTATTTCGGCGATAGCGTTTTGAATTCTACCTGCGATATTTTGTTTATGGTTCTCGGATTTTTCCTGGCGTCGAAGCTGCCAGTGAAATGGATTATTGCTATCGCGATACTCTTTGAACTCGGCACAGGCTATATGATCCGCGATAATCTGACATTGAACGTTTTGATGCTGGTTCATCCGTTTGATGCCGTAAAAGAGTGGCAGGCCGCCATCAGCGCCAGACCGTAGAACCTTACAAAAAAGTAAGGCTAGCCGTGCGCATTTGCCGGCGGATTTGACACATTGCTGTCACTATACGTGCCGACTAGTTCATCAGGGCCTTCGCGGCCCTGTTTGCGTGTGCTTGAATAACGTTGCCCATGCGGGTAAGCCAGCGTTCTGATTTGAACCATTTATGGATGCCACTGATGAGCTTTATAACTTCGTTACACCTCATGGTGCGCCGCCTTTTGCCCTATGGGCTGTTATTTTTGGTGGCGAACACGCTTATTCGGCTGTTCTTAGCGATTGTTGCGCATAAGTCTTTGAGCGGAACGGACTTCTTGCTGCCGTTCTTTACCGGCTTTTGGTACGACTTGGTGGTGGTGATGATCGCTGCGCCTGTGTTTATGGTGTTTCCGTTGCTGCTGCCCAAGACATGGGCTGGCGGGAAGCTGGACCGCTCGGTTGGCTTTATTGCTTTTGCCGTAATGGCGTTCCTGATGATTTTTCAGGCCTGCGGCGAATACTTTTTCTGGGATGAGTTTACGACGCGCTTCAATTTCATTGCCGTTGATTACCTGATTTATACGCAGGAAGTGCTGGGCAATATTCTTGAGAGCTATCCGGTCTATCCGCTGCTGGCCATGGCGTTTGCCGTCGGGTTGGCAATTGCGTTTTTTGCGCGCAAGCCGCTGTTTGCCGGATTTGAAGTGCTGCCCGCATTCCTGCATCGTCTAGCAGTTTTTGCTCTCACAGTTGCCGTGGCGTTTGGCGCCTATTTTGTGACTGGTGAAAAGCTGGCCGATACGTTTGCCAATGCGACCGCCAAAGAGCTTGGTTCGAACGGCGTTTATAATTTTGTCTATGCGTTTTTCAACAATGAGATTGAATTCAAGAAATTCTATCCGACTATTGATGATGCCAAAGCGGTGGCGCTGGTGAAGGCTAATTATGCCAATGATGGTGTGCCGGTTACAACGCAGGATGCCAGCGTGGTGGAGCGTAAGATCGTTCGCGTCGGGCCAATGCAGCGCAAGAATGTCATCCAGATTACGATGGAGAGCCTCAGCTTTCGGTTCATGACTGAAGGGGGCAATACGCAAGGGTTAACGCCAGTGTTGGACCGCTTGTCCACCGAAGGGCTGTTCATGTCCAACATGCGCGCGACGGGAACGCGCACAGTGCGCGGGCTGGAAGCGGTTTCGCTCTCCGTGCCGCCGACGCCGGGCCAGTCGATTTTGCGCCGTCAGGGTAGTGATAATCTTGCAACGATTGGCGGCGTCTTGATGGACCGCGGCTATGAGGCGAAGTTCCTTTACGGTGGACATGGTTTCTTTGACAATATGAACGGCTTCTTTGTGAGCAATGGGTACACCAAGCACGACCAAGGCGACATGCCCGCGGACACCATCCATTTTTCCAATGCCTGGGGCGTGGCCGATGAAGATCTCTATGACTTCACGATTGCCGAGGCTGATAAGTCATTTGCGGATGGCAAGAATTTCTACAGCATTGTGATGAACACGACTAACCATCGGCCTTTCACCTATCCAGCGGGCAAGATTGATCCTGCCATGTCCGGCCGTGATGGCGCAGTGCGTTATACCGACTATGCCATCGGCAAGTTTGTGGAAAAGGTGGCGACAAAGCCATG